>NZ_JABXWD010000088.1 GCF_019173545.1 Candidatus Magnetobacterium casense
CAAATTAACGACAAGTTTTTTAACCGAGCAAGTTCCACAAAAAGTCGCTTGAAAAAACTTGACAATAATGGAATAGATGTGCTACGATCCTAAATATGACATTGTCAAAATAAAATGATTGTTTTAAAAGATAAGATAACAAGCTGCGACGCATTTCAATGTTCAGAGCATTATATGGAATTGATTCAATGTTACGACGATGTAATAAATTATGCGGTTGATATATATGGGTATGAAAATCCAATAAAGTTAGATTTATTAAAAAGACTTGGAAAGTATTTAAAAAGCATAGGACAATTTAAGAAGTCTATAAATTCCTTTGAACGCGCAATCAGAATATGTGTCGATAAATATGGTGCATTTCATGCTAAGATGGCAGAGTTAAAACATATCACCGGATTAGTATGGTTTGATTTGCGTGAGTACGATAAAGCCTTTGAATGTTTATACATAGCTTTATATATAGATAAGAATATATTTGGAGAAAAACATGCTAATGTGGCAAGAGAGTACAACAGTATTGGAAGCATCTGGTATGAATTAGGCCAAAAGAAAGAAGCGCTTGCGTTATTTGAATATGCGTTGGAAATTAACACGGCTATTTATGGAGAAAACCATCCTGACGTGGGCATAGATTATAGCAATATAGGTAGCGCTTGGGATGAGCTAAGAGAGAAATGTAAAGCCCTTGAATTTTACGAGAAGGCTTTAAACATCCTTGAGACCTTCTACGGTATTGACCATCCACATACCAAAATCGTTCGCGACAATATAGCTAAACTAAAGCCTTAGCTCAAGTTGTTCAATAGCAGCGCCCCAGGTAGCTGAGTTGGGGCGTAGGTGGTAACTTAACCAAACCGGCAGATAAGGCCAAATGGCACGAAAAAACAGGAGAAGTCAAAAAGGAAAGATAAAATGCAACCTAATAAGGATATAACGATATGAAATCACTGATACTAAGCGGGGGACAGGGCACGCGACTCAGACCCCTGACACACACAATTGCTAAACAACTGGTACCGGTGGCCGGCAAACCAATCCTGGGCTATGTAATGAACCACATAGCGGAGGCGGGCATACGGGATGTGGGGGTTATCATCTCCCCTGAGACTGGCAATGAGGTCAGGGGGTACATTGGCGATGGCAGTCAGTGGGGGGTGCGGACGCACTACATCGTCCAGGAAAAGCCGGCAGGACTTGCCCATGCGGTGCTCATGGCCAAGGACTTCCTGGGGCAGGACGACTTCGTGATGTACCTCGGCGACAATCTCCTCAGTCAGGGGGTGCGGGAGGCCATCGAGCGCTTTAACAAGGGCAGACCCGATGCCCTCATCTTCCTCAAGGAGGTCGATGACCCCAGGCGTTTTGGCGTGGCGTGCCTGGACACCGCAGGCAATGTCACAAGGTTGATAGAGAAACCGCAGGAGCCACCGTCAAATCTGGCACTGGTGGGGGTCTACATCTTTTCAAACAGGATATTTAGCGCCATTGCCCGTATAAAGCCCTCTCATCGGGGTGAGCTTGAGATCACTGATGCCATTCAGGAGCTTTTAAACATGGGGCATCAAGTAGAGAGTCAGGTGCTCACCGGCTGGTGGCTGGACACCGGCAAGAAGGACGACCTGCTTAAAGCAAACACCATTGTCCTGGACGAGTACACCAAACACAGCATCAGGGGCAACGTGGACGCCCTCAGCACCATAGAGGGACGGGTCACCATTGCCGAGGGTACCAAAGTCATAAACTGCAAAATCAGAGGCCCCGTCAGGGTGGGCAGAGATTCAACCCTCGAAAACGCCTTTATAGGTCCTTTTACCAGTATCAGCGACGGTGTCTCTATAAAGAACTCCGGCATTGAACACTCGGTGATACTCAACAACTCCGTGATCGAGGGCATCGAGAGGCTTGAGGACAGCCTGCTGGGCAGAAATACCAGGGTGGTCAAAAACCCCGACGGTCCCAATGCCCTGAGACTGTCGATCAGCGATGATTCCGTTGTCGAGGTGTAATTTGAGAGATGGCTATCCTCTTTATATTTCATGGTGACTATACTTTAAGGCAAGAAAGAAAGGGGCGGCTCCGCCCCCCTTCAGAACCCCCCGCAAGGGGACCAGTCCCCTTGACCCCCATTTTACCATACAACTCACCTGCTACTGCCAAAGGCCGCAACGGCTAGGGCTATCAAGGCAACAGCCGTTGTCCCTACGATGAACTGTGCGACATGTGCCGTAGTGAGCCTCACACAGAGGGACTCTACCACACCTATGACAACGGCTGTCAGCAACATGCCCGCCACATACAGGGAGATACCCGCAAGAGCAGATGTTGTCGGCGGCATCAGCATGGTAACTGCAAGAGAGGCGTATATGGTAAGTTTCAGGGCTGTGGCCACACGCATCATGGCCAGGTCAACGCCGCTGTAGTGTAACGGGGCTGAGTTGTTGAGCATGGTGAGTTTATCGGGGGTTGTCTGATCGTCAACCGGCATCAGGCCCGCCTCTACAGTGGCCGATACCATGAGGACTACCACGGCGCATATGGTGGCAACGGGGGCTGTGTTTTGGCAGAACTCAACGAAGGACACCTTGGCGGTGCGCATCGCCACAACAGCCATGATCATAAGAAATGCAGGCTCCATCAGTGCGGCAATGTAGGCGTATCTGCCCGCTGCCAATGCCCCGCTGTTGCTGTTGGTGTCAAGGATGGCAAGGACGACAAAAAACCTTCCCAGGGCAATAGTATAAGCAAAAAACAGGAAATCACCGTTAAAGGCCATCAACGCCCCGGCGGTTGCTCCACCGCTGCCAGTGGGTACCACGACAGCGGCAGACATCACCGTTGCAAGCGCCACTGACGGGGCAAGTCGAAAGACCCATGAAACATCTGGATTGAGCAGTCGGTGTGGTCGTCGCAGGAGCTTGACAATATCCCACACTGGCTGCAATACCGGCTCCCCATACCTGCCACAGTACACGGCCCTCACCTTGCCAATGACCCCAACAACGACCACCGACAGCAAAAGCATCAACACGTATCTGAAAAACTCTGTCATCGCTTTAATGAACTGCCATCCCCCGTATTCTCGTCCTGATACAACTAAAATACTTCTTTATCTCCATTGTTGCCCCCTTGTTTATATTTTTGATCTCTCAAATACACTAGCATATTAAATCCTACAATATCAAGAGGTATACCCTCCAATTAAGATACACCTGCTAAGTAAGAGAGCATAAACATGTATAACATCACCAGCCTTATGGGGTCAAGGGGACTTCTTCGTGCCCGGGGGTGGCTCACCCCTCCCCTTGCGGGGGGGTCTGAAGGGGGGCGGAGCCGCCCCTTTCTTTCCTTAATTGGGTGAATTACGTTATAGCTACTTATGCTCTTCTGCTTATCCCTCGTGTCCCTATTTAAAAAGCATGGTAGAAGGGCAGTAGAAAATAATTATTGCAAAATATTTCAAGAGGTGATAGACTGTTACATAGGCATATGAATCAAAATTGGAGGAACTAGACATCGATATAGTTAATAAAGACTACAAACAATATGCCTGATACTATTTTTCATCAAATTACAGATGCTACAGGAGCCCCTCCCACGTGGATGAGTTAACACCGGAAGCGTATCGGATCAAGCTGGCGGTTTTTGAAGGCCCCCTTGATCTGTTATTATCGTTGATCAAGAAAAACAAGATAGACATATACGATATCCCGATAGCGTTTATAACCACACAGTACCTGCAGGAGTTGGAGGTCATCAGGGAGCTGAACCTCGACATAGCGGGTGACTTTCTGGTACTGGCAGCCACGCTGATCTACATAAAGTCACGGATGCTCTTGCCCGTGCAGGAGCAGGAGGCCGCAGAGGAAGAAGACCCTCGCCTGGAGCTTGTACAACGCCTGATCGAGTATCAGTCCTTTAAGGAGGCCGCCTTCTCTCTGCGAGAAATAGAAGAGAAATGGGAATCCGTATTTATCAAGGAACCATTTGCCGGCTGCAAAGAATCCACCCCGGGGGATGACGACGCTGAGGGACAAGAGGCAACGGCAGACTATGCCATTGTCAATCTTAACATATATGACCTGTTTGAAGCCTTCAGGAACGTATTTGAGACCAAACCTCCAAGTGCAGTACACATTGCTAAAGACACCTTGACCATAGATGATAAAATTGCTATTATAATAAGAAGACTTGAAGATGCCAGTGGCAGGCAGATAGAATTTAATGACCTGTTTGCCGGGGAAGTAACACGGTTAAACATAATAGTGACATTTCTAGCGCTCCTTGAAATGCTCAAAGGGGGGTATATATACATATATCAAAAGATGGACTTTGGAGAGATATGGATAAAAAAACGACACGGAAAACAATAACACGACGCACTTTAACGGCACCGTGGAGAAGATTTAACGCCTGCCACTTCAGGCGGTGCTTTATGCGGTACAGTATGCTGTCATGCTTGTTTGTGGGGTTAATCGCCTTTGGCGCCTGTGCAACATCAAATAATGCAAAACAGGTAAAGGCACACTTCAACATAGGTGTTGCCAAGTTACACGAAAACGATATCCAGGGTGCATTTGTCGAGTTCAAGAAGGCCCTGGAGCTTGATCCCAATGACAAGGAGTCACTCAACGCCCTTGGCCTTGTCTACCTACAATTGGAGGACTACGATCAGGCACAACGCTCTCTGCTGAAGGCCGTACGTTCCGATTCCAAGTACTCGGAGGCATATAACAATCTTGGCCTTGTCTACGTGAAGCTCAACAAGTGGAAGGAGGCCTCGGAAGCCTTTTCGGACGCCCTTAAGAACCCCCTCTACGCCACTCCCGATAAGGCCTACAATAACCTCGGATATGCACAGTACAGGCAGGGAAAATATACCGAGGCCATTAGTGCCTTTGACGAGTCCGTCAAACGCAATGATACCAGTCAGACACCACTGTACGGGTTGGCATTGGCAGAAAACGCCATAGGTCACTACGGTGATGCCTCCGTGTACCTGCTCAGGGCAATAAAGCTCGATCCCGTCTATGCAGGCAACGTGAAAAAGGCGTATGAGGACTTTACCAGAAAAAGCCTTAAGGCAAGCAAGCAGGAGCAAAAAGACTATACCGATTTCCTGGAGATACTAAACTATTAAGAAAACACCCTTGGGGGGCATTGTGTTCAGCGTCAGGGACAAGGCGACACTGAATAAAGGAGGTCTAAGTGCTAAAGAAGATAAAGGTCAATGATCTAAAAGTTGGTATGTACGTGATTCTGCCGACATCGTGGTTTAATCATCCGTTTTTGAAAAGCAGTTTCGTCCTCAAGGACGAGGGTGATATAAGCAAAATCATCAAGTCCGGCATCGGCGAGGTCAACGTAGATACGGCCAAGGGAGTGCCTGTTACCGTTGTTGAAACCCTTAGCCATGACGTTCCGGCTAACTTTAAGGTGCCGAAAACCTGGGAACCGGAGACGTTGGTACCTGATGAGCTGCGGGAGGCGGTTAGAGATACCACGCTATCGGCAGATAAAAAGGCCAGGGTTGTCTACAACTCGGCCACGACCATCATGGCGCGACTGCTGGATGACCCGCGGGCAAAAAACATCTCCGCCGCAAAGGAGGGTATCAACCACATTGTTGACATAATAGTCTCCGATGACCTGACCTCCCACAACCTGTTGCAGATAACCAGCCATGACTACTACACCTACACCCACTCTGTAAACGTTGGTCTGTTGTCGATCCTGTTGTCAAAGGCGCTCTTTAAAGGCTCTGATGTCCATGACATGCACGAGCTTGGAGCCGGGTTCTTTCTCCACGACATTGGCAAGGTGAGGGTGGCCCCGGAGATATTAAACAAACCCGGCAAGCTGACGGAAGAGGAAATGATGAAGATGCGCGCACACCCCTATCAAGGCTACAAGATACTGTCGGAGACAAATCAGCTCACGCAGGAGTGCAGGTACATCGTCCTGCAGCACCACGAGCGGGCAGATGGCACCGGCTATCCCAAGCGTCTCAAAGCCGACGACATACACCTCTATGGTCGCATCGGCTGCATTGCCGACGTCTATGACGCCCTGACCTCACAGCGATCCTACAAGCCGTCCATGTCGCCCTATGACGCCCTCAGACTCATGAAGGAACAAATGATTGACCACTTCCACAAGGAACTTTTTGACAAGTTTGTCCTCCTCTTTTCGTCGTGAACCCCTAAGAAGAAAAAGAATCAGGAAGGACTTTGTCTGGTAGCGCTCCAGTCCAGCGTGGTCAGCTCGCTTAAGCACAGTGACAATGCCATACTACGAAAATATAAAAGTGGCTTAAATCTTGGCAACCACGGTTGATTGTGGTGCTACCGCTTATTGCAGACAAATTAAATATGCGGTAGGCGTATCTCTGACGTTGACAGAATATTGTGAGAGATTGTATAATTTTAAACATGAAGAAAAGTCAATGTCTGGATATTGTGATGTTTTTGCTGTCTCCAACGCAAGTATGCTCAAGCTCTTTATTAGAAGGGCGTTTAAATAAATTATTGTCAAGCTTTTTATCCAAAACATCTAAAGAGCAAATGATAAAAAAAATCAGCACTGTCGCCATGATAATATCTGTAACATCTGTGGTCATTTTCTTAATCATAGATTATTTTAGTATGACAGAAAGTCTATTAATGATATGGTATTTTTTTTCTCGTTGTAACCAGCTCTCTTATCGTTTTTACATAGATGCAATTGACAGTTTGGGTAATAATAATAAAAAAACCTCTCTTACTTCTCAAGATAGGATAAAGCTGTCTCTTAAAAGTTATTTAGAATTAACCATTAATTTTTCTATTATTTATTGGTTACTTACATCTGTTTGGACAGACATCAAAATTACACGCACACCTAATAATATATTGGATTGCTTATATTTTAGTGGAGTGACCATTACAACATTAGGTTATGGAGATATAGCACCAACACATTGGATACTCAAGGTTCTGACAATATATGAGGTATTTTGCGGGCTTATAATATTGATAGTTTGTTTTGCCATTTATCTCGGACACAATACTTCTATTTCATTAGATATAAAGAGGAGATAAACTAAATATGCACAACGAATTTACCGTAATCATCGAAAGAGAGGATGAGTGGTATATAGGGTATTGCCTTGAAATACCTGGCGCTAACGGACAAGGAAAGACATTGCAGGAGTGTAAACAAAGCGTTGCAGATGCCATTGCGTTAATACTGCAAGACAGAAGAGAGGATGCTTTACGAGGGGTTCCGGATGATGCGTTAAGAGAGATAATTACCATTGCATGAAGCGTAATGCCCTTTTGAAACATTTAAGAAGATATGGTTGTATTCTTAAACGTGAGGGTGCGTCACACTCGATATGGGTTAATCCAATAACAGCAAAGGCAGAGGCGATTCCAAGACACATGGAAATTAGCAATTCGCTTGCAAAGAAGATATGTAATAACCTATCAATACCTAACATAAAGTAGGAGGAACAAAAGACATGGGATTTTGGGACAACTTAAAAGGCAGTATGAGTCAGATGAACGACTCACTGCGCGGTAAGATTTCGCAGTTTAAGAACGCCGACTTTGCAAACGGTGCAATGGCCATGTGTGCCCTTGTTGCCGCGGCAGATGGCAGTGTTGATCCAGCGGAGAGACACAAAACCGCCTCCTTTATCATGGCCAATGATATGCTAAAGGTCTTTCCTGCCTCTGAGCTGAGGGACAAGTTCGACCTCTACTGTGACAAGTTGAACAAGGACTTCGATTTTGGCAAGATCGAGGCAATCCAGACAATAGCAAAGCTGAAAAAGAAGGAAGACCAGGCCAGAGCGGTCATCCAGGTAGGGATCATCATTGGCGGGGCCGATGGCAACTTCGACCCCGGTGAAAAAAAGATCGTCAGAGAAGCCTGTAACGCCGTTGGGATAAACCCGGCAGAGTTCGACCTGTAAAATGGATTGAGCATGAAGGGGTCAAGGGGACTGGTCCCCTTGCGGGGTGGGTCTGAGGGAGGGGCGGAGCCGCCTCCCTTCTTTCCCGCTTCTTTGAAATTATTATAAGGAGTAAAGCATGAAATTTAGCTATATCGGTTTAGATACTGAGTCTGTTGAGAGGTCGAGACAGCAACATGGCTCAAATCAACTGGCACCCCCTGAGATAGAGGGGTTTTGGGAGAAGTTCATCGGCAACTTTAAGGACCCGATAATCATCATCTTGCTGGTGGCACTGGCGATTATTACGGTGCTGGCGGTGTTTGGTTTTGCCGCGTGGTATGAGGGAGTGGGCATAGCAGCGGCCGTTTTAATAGCAACCTCCGTTGCCACGCTCTCGGAGCATAAGAACGAAACCTCTTTCAGAAACCTCCAGGAAGAGGCCTCACAAATACTAATAAACGTCTTTCGCAACGGCCATATCACCGAAATTTCCATCAACGACATAGTCGTGGGCGATTTCGTCCTCCTGCAGCCCGGTGACAAGGTCCCCGCAGACGGCGCATTGGTGGCGGCAGAGGGCACACTCAACGTCAATCAGGCCGCCCTCACGGGTGAAGCCGATCCCGTAAAGAAAAAGGTACCCACCGACGATTACATCCCAAAAGAGCTAAACGACCTGGCAGACCCATATGCCCTCTACAGAGGGTCGGTTATTGAGGACGGTGAGGCCGTCATGAAGGTCAGCGTCGTAGGGGAAAAATCCATGTACGGTCAACTCGTAAAGGAGCTTGACGCCGAGGACAGAGATACTCCGCTGCAGGTCAAACTCAACGTCCTGGCAGAGGGGATCAGCAAGTTTGGCTACTTTGGAGGGACATTTATCGCCCTGTCTTTCTTGTTCAAGAAGATATTGATAGACAACGGATTTGATGCTGCCAGGATTTCCGCCTACCTCTCGCATTGGCAGACGTTTATGCACGACGCCGTTACGGCCGTGATTCTGGCCATTATCATTATCGTGGTGGCCGTTCCCGAAGGGCTGCCGATGATGATAGCCATCGTGCTCTCTATGAACATGAGAAAGATGCTCAGAGAGAAGGTCTTGGTCAGAAAGCTCCTTGGTATAGAGACGGCAGGCAGCATCAACATCCTGTTTTCGGATAAGACCGGCACCATCACCAAGGGACAGATGGAGGTGTCGCAGTTCATGACGGGTGATACGAACAGCTTCAGCGGTTTTGATAGCGTCCCGGCACCAGTCAGGAAGCTGTTGACCCTGTCCATAAAGGAAAACACCAGTTGCGTCATCAACACCAGCGAGGGTAAGGTCAATGAGATCGTTGGGGGCAACCGCGTGGAAAAGGCCCTGATGCGATACATATTTTCAGCACTGTTGCAAGACAACAACGTCAAGCTGAACCGGACAATTCTCTTTAGCAGCGACAAGAAGTTCTCCGCATCGGAGGTCAGCATGGCCGGTAATGTATATACCCTCGTTAAGGGTGCCCCAGAGATCATACTATCGGGCTGCAGGGGGTACTATGACAAAGACGCCCACATCGTTGACATGAACAAGGCATCCTCGGATGCCTTGGCGCAGAAAATAGACGAACTCTCCAGGCGAGGCATGAGGTTGATAGCACTGGCAATATCGGAAAAGCCCATAACGGATGATTCCATGCCCACGGGACTAAAGCTCCTGGGGATGATAGCCATCAGGGATGAGATACGCCCCGAATCAGCCGAGGCCATCCAGTTGGCACACGAGGCCGGCATCCAGGTGGTCATGATAACCGGTGACAAGCGTGAGACGGCAGAGGCCATCGCCAAAGACATCGGCCTCCTGCAGCGCCCCAACGACCTCATCATGACCTCCGAGGAAATAAACAAACTCTCCGACGAAGAACTCGCCCAACGTTTGCCCGATCTCAGGGTGGTGGCCAGGGCGCTGCCTACGGACAAGAGCCGGTTTGTAAAGATTGCCCAGGGCCTCAACCTCGTTGTGGGAATGACCGGCGATGGCGTCAACGATTCTCCGGCACTGACAAAGGCCGATGTGGGTTTTGCCATGGGCAGCGGCACGGAGGTGGCCAAAGAGGCCGGCGATATCGTCATCCTCGATGACAACTTCCTCTCCATCACAAAGGCCGTGTTGTATGGCAGGACCATATACAACTCCATCAGGAAGTTTATAGTGTTTCAGTTGACGGTGAGTTTTTCGGCCATTATGACCTCGTTTCTGGGACCGTTCTTTGGCGTTGACCTGCCCTTTACGCTGGTGCAGTTGTTGTGGGTTAACCTCGTGATGGACACCCTTGCCGCTTTGGCCTTCGGTGGTGAAGCCGCACTACAGAGGTACATGCACGAAAGACCCAAAAAACGAGAAGAGTCCATCATAAGCAAAGACATGTGGTCATCGGTGCTCGTCAATGGGACGTTTACGACGATTGTATGTATACTCTTTTTAAAGAGTGCGCTGATAAAAGGGCAGTTCAGTTCTGACGCAGCCTTTTTGACGGGTTTCTTCGGCTTCTTTGTCTTTATACACAACTTCAACAAGTTCAACGTAAGGACGGAGTTGCTCAATCTCTTTGATCACATCCTTGACAACAACAACTTCCTCAAGGTGGTGGGATTGATTTTCATCGTTCAGATAATCTTTACGTACTTTGGAGGCAGTGTCCTCAGAACGGTCGGATTGTCTGCGAGTGAGTGGCTGGTACCACTTGCGTTGTCGGCGGTTATCATTCCGGTGGATTTGCTCAGAAAGGCACTGCGCGGCAATTGAGCGTAAGAGTATAGAGTACGTCAAGGGGGCTGAAATGCCCCCTTATACACTATCCATTTAAGGGTGAACTATTACTTTGACAATGTCATATTTAAGTAAACATAGGGATTGTCTGAACTAGGATTACACAGATTAAAAGATTCACAGGAGAAAAGAACAAGGCATTCTTAAACATAAATCCTGATAATCACTTAATCCGTTAAATCGTGGTTCAGACATCTTTAACATGCAGATATTGTAATATGACATTGTCAAATTACCTTGTTATTATTAATTATGGACATGTACTTATAAGCAGTTTGCGATACTTCAGAGGGAGCGCCTTAGATGTTTCAGCCCCCTCTTGGATTCGCTTAAGTAAATCAGGCGATACGGGGTAGCACTCCATTCAAACGTGGTCACGTTGCTCACGCATAGCAACAATGCCATATTACACAGGTATAAAAGTGGCTTAAATCCTTGCAACCACGGTTGATTGTGGTAC
>NZ_JABXWD010000089.1 GCF_019173545.1 Candidatus Magnetobacterium casense
ATCTTTTTAATCCTCAAATCTCTTATTTTTTATACAACTTGGCAATGCCAACAGCATGCCGTATAAATTATAAAATATTTGATGGACTATAGGGTATGCGGAATGTCGGCTATAAAAATATCCTGCCCATGATATAGTATTTTAGCAAGGCCATGTGTTTTTACAGCGGCCATATATGAAAAACATCCTCGGAAAGCGTCTTCAACCAACGAACAGAACAAGGCCCTGTAAAGATACTCCCAAATACCCATCCCATCACTAAGGCCCCACAAACGGACTCTCCGGTAGCACCACATTATACCTCACCTTCTCTATTGTCTCGTATTTTATTCGCACGTTATAATCCTTGCCATATCTCCCCAGCGTAATAGAATTGTTAGAGTGACCGACTATTTCCGCCATGACATTTTTATCAACCTGCTGCTGCTTTAGATTGTCTATAAACGTATGCCGAAACGAATGAAACACCCGTTTCTTGTTGGTAGTGACATGCAGCCTATTGTACTTGTCAAACCACTTAGTGAAGGTGTGCCCATAGCCATCTCTCCCCTTCTTCAAATTCTTGAATACCTGCTTATGATCGACAGTTTCTATGTATTTTATAAACCCTAACTCCAGAATAACAGGGGGAATAGGAACAATTCTGCTACTGTCCTTTGTCTTGACACTTTTATCGCCCTTGTTGTTAATATCAAAACACTTGATTTCATCAATATCAACTATGTCTTCCTTATGCAACTGGGCGATCTCAGACAACCTCATTCCAGAAAATAAGGCTATCAGAGGTATCCACCACCTTTCTGGGTATGTATCTATAGTCTCTCTTACTTTATATACAGGGGAATTAAACAGGGCCTCTAAATCCTTCTCGTCATAGGTCTCCCTTTGCTCATTGTCTTTCCTCCTATCTTTTACAGATAACCCTTCACAAAAGTTGATGTTTATGTATCCTTGCCTCTTGGCAAAATCAAACAGCATATTTACTTGCACGAGATATTTGTTTATCGTCTTGGTGCTAATGGTCTCTTTATCTCCAATGTTACTGTCTTTAATCATCTTCACAATCTCTGTCATGGTTTTGCCTCTATATTCAGGCATCTTCGTTACATTCTTTGGAAATTTATGAAGCAAGTTCGAGTAATTAGTGAAGTCCGACTTCGTATAGTCCTTAACAGGCTTATTACCTATGATTTCTGGGAGATTTGCATAAAACAAGTTTAGCTCGTAAGCATTCTTTTCATTCCAAGATTTTGATGCATTCTTCTCTGCCTTAAACTCCTCTATTACCTCGTTAAGGAGTTTACCAGAGGGGGCAACCTTATCAGGTGCAGGTTCTATTTTTACTGGGCCTCCTATTAATCTGGTACTCAATTCAGGAGGGATGATCACCACTAGTGGGTCTTCTTCCTTCTCCTCTCTTTTTATTAGTTCTTTGAAAAAATTATCGTACTCGTTATTGTAATTCCCAAGCACACGCTCTTTCTCGATTTTATATATCTCAATAAGGGCTTTAGCAAACTCACGGGTTAGTTTTTTATATTCAGGTGAATCGCTATCCAGGTTAATTTCTTTCTCTTCTAAATACATATCTACAAAGCCACGAATGTTTCCTACCTGGTTTGTAGCGAGATAGCCTTTGATTTTATCAGCGAAGTATCCTTTAAAATCAGCTAAGTGCTTTACTACATCAGGGGGGATTTCTCCGTACTGACTGCGATAAGCCTCAGTTCTATAGAGGTAGTTCTTAACAAACTCCTTTACCATCTCTTTTATCTGTGTATCGTTCATAATCCTTGTAAAAGTAAACAGTTCTTCTATTTTTGCCGTTAGAGCTTTACATGCTATCTTTGCAAGCTTTATATCTTTGGTACCAAGGGATTTTCTCAGGAATTTATACCCTATGTATTTTTGTAGCCGTACAGGAACTCTTACCCGTAGATAGTAGCAGCCCTTGTATGAGGTGAGGTTTTTCATCAGGGCCACCGAAGAGGGTTTTTGGAGGGGGTGCAGGGCGAGTCGGATTTACAATCTGTGTACCAGTCTGTGGACCACCGAAGCTCCTGGGATTTGGCGGGAGGCGAAAGCCTTGATTTAGGCGGGTTTAAGCCGTATAAAATGGCGGTGCAGGGATTTGAACCCCGGACACTGCGGATATGAGCCGCATGCTCTGACCGACTGAGCTACACCGCCATTACGATTTCTATTATAACATATATTTCAAAGCAATACCAGTCTCCTCATACGAATATTTATTAATATGCCAACTGCCAGGAAATTCGTCACGATAGATGTACCCCCGTAGCTCATAAGAGGTATCGGCACCCCCACTACCGGCATCACACCGATAACCATCCCGATGTTGATCAGGAAATACAGAAACAACATAAACGTGATCCCAATGGCTACATAACTTGCAAAGTCGTCCTTTGCCTTAATGGCGGTGTCAATCCCACGCAGGAACAATAACAGGTATAGTGAAAATATCACCAGGCTGCCGGCAAACCCCCACTCCTCAGCAAAGACCGAAAAGATGAAGTCCGTATGCTTTTCGGGCAGAAACTTCAATGGCCCCTGTGTCCCCTTCAGATAGCCACGGCCAAGGATCATACCAGAGCCTATGGTGATCTTGGACTGCTCTATCTGATAACCAATTCCCCTGGGGTCTCGCGATGGATCGACAAAGGCCACGATCCTGTTTTTTTGATAATCCTTGAGGTTATTCCATATGGGCTTGCCCAACAGCGGGGTCAACAGTACCACGGCAACCACCAGGGTGGTGACAATACGCTTCTCTATCTTCTTGGACAACGCCATAAAGAAATACGTTGCCAACAAGATCAATCCAGTTCCCAGATGTGGCTGCTTTATGATTAAGGTAAAAGGAATAAGGCCAAATATGACCGACGAAGAGATAAAAGTCCACTTTGTAAGCTGCCCCTTAACCGAACTCATATACTTGCCTATCGCAATAATGAGGATCACCCTGAATAACTCCGAAGGCTGAAAACTAAATATCCCCAGATCAAACCACCGCTGGGCACCTAAACCACTCCTGCCCACAATTAAGACCAGTACCAACATCAAAAGGCCAAAGATATACAGAACGTAGGCAAAGTTCTTTAACCACACATAATCATACAGGACCATCGCAAAGAGACACACCAGACCTATTGCAATCCATAAGAGCTGCTTGAGATAGTAGTTGGGTTGCAGGGAGGACAGTATCGGTCTTGTGGCACTGTATACGGTCAACACCCCGGTAAGACTGATAATCAGCAACAACAACAGCGTGTACCAGTCAAAGAGCTTGAGATACTTTCTGTTAATCCGCGGCAGAGGCATAAGACAATGTGGCTATAATGATGGCGTGTAGCCGCTTTTATTGATGTATGTCTCTATGACGCCCTTGGCAACTGGAGCCGCAGCACTGCCGCCATGTCCGCCGTGCTCAACGATGATGGCCAGGGCAATGGTGGGATTTTCATAGGGGGCAAATGCTATAAACCAAGCGTGGTCTCTGAATTCCTCCTTTTGATGTTCGCTCTTCACTCTGCCCCTTATGACTTGTGCCGTACCGGTCTTTCCAGCTATCCCGACCATGGAACTTCTGGCGGCAGAGCCGGTGCCTCCTGGTTCATCTACAACGCCATAGAGTGCCCGCTTGACCTCGGCAAAGTGTTCCTGGCTTATATCAAGCCTATTCAGGGCAACAGGAGGGGAAGACTCTTTCAATATCGAAATGGGGTATCTTATACCGTTGTTGGCGATCATGGAGGTCATAATTGCCGCCTGCATTGGCGTTACAGAGACAAACCCCTGTCCGATAGAGGATATAAACGTCTCCCCCAGGAACCAGGGCTTTCCAAGCTGTTTCCTTTTCCACGCCACAGAGGGCATCACACCCTCTCTTTCAAGGGAGCCGGCAATACCCAGGTTGGTCCTCTGTGCCAGTCCAAAGCCCTTGGCGTACCTGGCAATCCGGTCTATGCCAAGACGCTTACCAACCTCGTAGAAGTACATGTCGCAGGACTCCACCAATGCCCTGTGCAGCGCAACGTGTCCATGCCGCTTCCAGCAACCAAACGACCAACTGCCATATTCCAGCGCACCGTCACAAAAAAGATCAAACTCCGGTGATATAACCCCCTCCTGTAGACCCGCTATCGCCACCAGCGGTTTAAATATCGACCCCGGAGGATAGGCACTCTGCATCGCCCGGTTCAGTAACGGGGTCTGCTTGTCCTTGTTCAGCAGGGCCCACTTATCCGAATCTATGCCCATGACAAAGTCATTCGGATCAAAAGAGGGAAGACTGACGAGGGCCAGCACCTCTCCACTGTCCGGCGCTATGGCCACAAGAGCGCCAGTCCTCCCATTGAACAACTCCTCGGCGATACTTTGTAGTTCTATGTCAATGCTCAGAGTAATGTCGCTTCCCATCTCCGGCTTGATGTATTCCAGAACCTTCAGTTGTCTGCCGAGTGCGTCAACCTCTATTATCTGTTTACCGGGTATACCCCGTAACTTCTTATCATACAGCATCTCCACCCCCCACTGCCCGACGAAGGTATCGGGGGTGATATCTTCGCTGTAGTCATCCTGCAACTGCGTCTTCGTAGGCTTGCCCAGATAACCAATTATGTGTGAACCAACGCCGCCGTAGACATAGTTGCGCGTCAGGCTGGTCTCTACGATTACACCTGGGAAGTCTGACCTTCTTGCCTCTATGCGCTGGACGTCCTGAAAGCTGAGACCTTCCTTGAGCACCAGTGTGTTAAAGACCGCCTTATCTTCCCGCTTGAGCCTTTGCTGCAGCTTTGCCTCATCCATCTCCAGCAAGGCGGCAAGGGCCTTGGTGTCCAGCCCCTTTGTACCGGGCATCACGGAGGCATAGAAGTAGGGTTTGTTTGTTGCAAGTGCAACACCGCTGCGGTCATAGATGGTCCCGCGCGGGGCAGGCAGCATCACCACTCGCACACGGTTAGAATCCGCCGCATCCCTGTAGTCGCTGCCCTTGAGTATCTGCATGTAATACAGCCTCAGAGACAACAACGTAAATATACCGATTACCGCATATATTACCACATTCGTGAATCTGATAAAATACTCTCTGTTTATCTGCATCACACCTGCTCCTCACTTTCATCCCTGTCAAACAGGAAATAGGCCATTATGCTGTTTGTAATGGCCTGAAACAATATCAAATTGAAGGCCGTCACAGGCTGAGTTGGCCTGACATCAAAAAGCGACAAGGACGTATACACTATGCCGGCATCGATTATCGTAAAGAAAAAACACAGAATCGCACCTAACATCGAGGCAAGGTTGAATATCCCCGTCTTGAAGAAATGCGTCAAAAAGACTACTGTGACCTTTGAGAGTATATTAGGTCCTATCAGTCTCATCGATATGCTGTCAAGTACCAGTCCTACCACAAAGGCCCAGAGAAACGTACTCGATATGTTCCACTTAACCCCAAGATAGAACACTACAAGGAGTGTAAAATTAAACCGGTACTCAAAAAAATAACTTTCATCAACGACAATGGCAGATATCACAAGGAGCAGCCACAACGCATTGTCCTTAATAACCCGTGCTTGCATCGTCTGTCCTGTCAATTATCATTACCTCATCAACCTTAAAAGGGGTGGCACAGAGCGTAACCTCAATGTCGAGAAACATCCCCGTTTGCGACCTCTCCACTGAGCTTACATTGCCCACGGGTATGCCTGGTGGGTATATGGCATCGTAGCCGGAGGTAATCAAGGCATCTCCTTCCTTTATGGTTGCATCCTGTGGTATGTATTTTAATGTACACAGGCTCTGCCCCGTGCCGGAGACAACCCCCTCCAAGCGGTTTGTCTGCACCTTCACCGCCACCGACGAATGTACGTCTGTTATTAGCAAGACCGTGGAGTGGTGCTTGTCAACCTGCATCACCTTGCCAATGAGACACTTTGAAGACCTCACCGCCATGCCCTTCTTTATCCCCTGTAGTGCCCCCTTGTTAATGAGCATTGTTTGTGACCAGGCGCTGGGGTTTTTACCTATCACCCTGGCCGTGGTGACATAGCCGGGGGTGACGTCCTTGAGGTCAAGCAACTGCCTCAATCTGTTATTTTCCTGTACCTGCTCCTTAAATGCCTCCTGTAGCAGCAGCAACGTCTGCAGCTCTTGTCTGAGGCGTACATTGTCCTGTTTCAAAACTATCATTGTAACAAACGGTTCTTTAACCTTTTTGATTATGTTGTACATGGCCTCATTGAGGTATTGCACAGGATATCTCAGATAAAAGAGTGGCCTTACAGGGCCACTGATTCTCTGGTAAGACATCAGCACCGTGACAAGGAATATATATAGAAATAGTAAAGCGACTTTTTTTTTACCATCAGGTAACGGCAACTCTCCTGAGCAACGACAGGTCCTCCAGCATCTTGCCAACACCCATGACAACAGCCGTCAGCGGCGTCTCCGGCACAATGACCGGCAAGCCGGTTTCTTTGATGATCAGAGAGTCAAGCCCACGCAGCAGCGCACCGCCGCCGGCAAGCACGATGCCGTTGTCCACGATGTCAGAGGCCAACTCCGGGGGGGTGTTTTCGAGCGCCACCTTTATCGTGCTAATTATTATGCTTACGGGATCGCTGAGTGTCTCTCTTATTTCGTTTTCCCGGATGGTGACCGTCTTGGGGATACCTGATATGAGGTCTCTGCCATTGACGTCTATGGTACTTTCCTCTCCGTTTATCTTGTAGGCAGAACCGATCTCTATTTTTATTTGTTCGGCTGTCCTGTCGCCTATCATGAAGTTGTATCTCTCCTTGACGTGTACGATTATCTTTTCGTCCATCTTATCACCGCCGACCTTGACCGTCTTACTGTAGACGATGCCGTCCATCGAAATAACGGCCACATCGGTAGTGCCCCCTCCGATGTCTACTATCATGTTGCCGTAGGGTTCGTCGATGGGTAGTCCAACGCCCACTGCCGCTGCCATTGTTTCCGCAATGAGGTAGACCTCACGTGCCCCGGAGGCCTCTGCTGCCTCCTTCACCGCGCGCTGCTCCACGAGCGTAATCGTCGATGGCACGCCTATTATCACACGCGGAGAGACAAAGCTCTTGCGGTTGTGCGCCTTCTTTATAAAGTACTTGAGCATCTCACCGGCGGCATTGAAGTCTGCTATGACACCGTCCTTCATTGGCCGGATTGTCATAATATTGGCCGGGGTCTTGCCCAGCATCCTCTTGGCCTCTGCCCCCACTGCCACCACCTTCTTGTTGTCCTGTCTCATGACCACCACCGAAGGTTCATCACAGACAATGCCCTTGCCCTTTGCATATACCAGTGTATTGGCTGTCCCCAGGTCTATCGCCAGATCATTGGAGAACAATCCCAAAAACTTGCTAAACAGCATCCTACCTCCTTACTCTCACAGTTGATCTGTTGATCTGTCGCAAACATTGCATCATGCTTCTTCATCTATGTCCTTGTTCTTGCCGGCAGCTTTTACACGCGGTAAGAGTTTTATGTTCATACCAAATAGTCATTTACAAGATAGTAACAAATAGGTGTATAATATTTCAAGTAACCCGAAAGTATGATGAACTATTTGATTGTGGGTATAGGCGGATTTTTTGGTGCCATTGCCCGTTACATGCTGGCCGGCTGGTTTATTCAGCGCTACAGCAGGGGGTTTCCCGTGGGCACGTTTGTTATCAACGTCAGCGGCAGCTTCCTGATTGGCCTGTTGATGGTACTCTTTACGGAGCGGCTGATTGTAAATCCGCAGTGGAGAATGCTCCTTGTCACAGGTTTCCTGGGGGCATACACCACCTTTTCGACCTTTGAGCATGAAACCGGTGTGCTTGTCAGTGACGGGAAGTTCGTCCTTGCGGCGTTAAACGTGATAGGCAGCGTCATAGCAGGCTTTATCGCACTGAGAATGGGCGAGGCAATGGCAAGGATACATTGAAAAATTCTCCCTGTAAATATTCCTGTGATGATAAGGTTAAACATTACCGTTGAAGACCCTTGTGGCGGAGCCGGTCATGTAGACGTGGCCGTCAGATTGTCGCCATTCTATGTGGAGTTTGCCACCCCTCAGATGTACCGTGACCGCTCTGTCGGTAAGGCCTTTTATACTGGTTGCCACGGCCACGGCACATGCCCCCGTGCCACAGGCAAGCGTCTCACCCGCACCGCGCTCCCATACGCGCATCCGTACCTCCGTGCGACTTAACACCTCGATGAATTCAACGTTGGTTCTGTTTGGAAATAGCTTGTGGGTTTCAATCAACGGGCCGTACCGGGCAACAGGAAAACCGTCAACGTCCCCCGTTAGAATGACCGTGTGTGGATTGCCCATCGAAACGTGGGTTATCTCAAACACCCTGTCTGCGACCTCTAAGGGATATCCGATGACCCCGCCAACGGAATCCACCGCTATGGAGCTTACCTCTAACTGCGCAATGCCCATGTCAACGCATATGAGGTCGCCTGCACGTTGGGGCCTGATCACGCCTGCAAGGGTTTCAATTGCCAGGGGGTCGTTGACGGAGAGGGCTTCGTCCCATACGTATTTTGCTAACGCCCTGATGCCGTTGCCGCACATTTCTACTTCGGAGCCATCGGCGTTGTATATCTTCATCCGGAAATCGCTTGTCGATGAGGGCAGGAGCAAGAGTATCTGGTCAGCCCCCACGCCAAAACGCCTGTCACAGAGTCCTGGCGCCATCGACTGCCAGTCGTGACCCGTAAGGGCCTGCAACTGCACCTGTCTGAGGCAATCAACGAGGATAAAGTCGTTGCCAAGCCCGTGCATTTTAACAAAGTCTATCTTCACTGAAACCGTAACCTATGTATCATATGGGTTCTTCAGGCGGGTTCTTCAGAAACTCCGGTACGACCTCGTGTCTCAGCAGGTCGTCAAAAGACTCACGCTTGCGCACGAGGTAGTGTTCGGCCCCCCTGACGAGGACTTCGGCGGCCCTGGGTCTGCTGTTGTAGTTTGAACTCATGGAGTATCCGTATGCCCCCGCACTCATAATGGCTGCATACTCGCCGGGAACCAGCGCCTGTATCTCCCTGTCCTTGCCCAGGAAATCACCCGACTCGCAGATAGGACCAACCACGTCGGCAAAGACCGTCTTGCGTTTGCGCTTATGCACGGGCATGATGTGATGATATGCCCCATACATGGCGGGCCGTGCAAGGTCGTTCATGCCGGCGTCAACGATCATAAATTCCCTGTCGTGGCCCTTCTTGATGTACAGGACTTCCGTGATAAGGATGCCCGCATTGCCAACCAACGTCCTTCCCGGCTCCATTACCACCGTGATGTCCCTCCCTTGCAGGATCGGTATTATCTTATCGGCAAGCTCCGAGGGGTGAGGGGGTATCTCATCGAGGTACTGTATGCCCAGCCCGCCGCCAATGTCGAGGTACTTAACGTCTATGCCCTCCTCCTTGAGCGAATCGATCAGGGCAACAAGCCGGTTGAGCGAGTCAAGAAACGGCGCCAGACTGATTATCTGTGAACCAATGTGCTTGTGGATTCCCACCACGGAGATGTTTTTCAACTTGTTGGCCTGCTTGTAGGACTCCAGGGCCTGCTCAAAGGGAATCCCGAACTTGTTCTCCTTTAATCCCGTTGATATGTAGGGATGGGTACCGGGGTCTATGTCGGGATTTACACGCAGCGCTACGGGGGCCTTCACACCAAACTCACCGGCTATCCTGTCAATAGCCGCAAGCTCCTGCTCCGATTCCACGTTGAACATCATGATATCCTCAGAGAGGGCATAGCGTATCTCATCGTCCCGCTTGCCGACACCGGCATAGACAATGCGCTTGGGCGGGATACCTGCCTTTCTTGCCCTGTATAGCTCACCCCCGGAGACTATGTCTGCCCCCCCGCCCAGCTCTCCAAATATCCTAAGCACTGTTCCGTTGGAGTTCGCCTTCAGGGCAAAGCACACAAGATGCGGAAAGTCCTTAAAGGACTCGTCGTATGCCTTGAAATGCCTCAGCAGGGTGTTGTAGCTGTAGACGTAAAGAGGTGTCCCGTACTGTTGCACAAGCGTTGTCACTGGTACGTCCTCTGCATGCAAGAGGTTATTTTTGTAGGTAAAATAATGCACTTACACTCCTTAGTCTCTAAATTTTAGTTACTATGATATAACATTTGGTCTCAATTTGCAATTCATTATTTTTTGCAGTGGCAATTTTTTTTAATCACCCCCGGGGGATTGCCCTGCCAACGCAGTTTTCCTCCCCCCCCCGAGGGTACAACTCTTTATTTCTGGTCTGTATGCCCATGTCTGACAAGTCTGTAGGTGGCCCCTTCGACGTCTACCTCGTATATATCGAAGTTATCCTCCAGCGAAAACCCCTCGTGGTGGATGGCAAAGTTCAGCGACAATGACCCCTCCGGTCCGCTACAGACCCGATGAAAGACGCCCGGGGGCCAGGCAAGCATTGCAGGACCTTCGTAGAGCAGTTGCCCGTCCTTTTTGATGTTGTCTGCGGTTACTTCGACGGCCTCAACCTTGCCGTACTTGGGCGTATACAGTTGCGTAACCCGGGAACCCTTAAACACCAGGAGGTTGTCCGTTTGGGCCTTGTGGTAGTACCACAGGGAGCGCACATCACCCTGGATGGTAGGTGACTGCGCATTTGGCCCGTGCTCCACCCGGTCAACCGAATCGATCCGGGGCAGCCGCTGCAACGGGGCCATATGAAACTTGACCTGTGGCGTGTTCCTGAACTCACGAAGCGGGATTATCTCGTAAAGACCCTCTATGTGCATCTGTGTCATCATCGTCTCTCCTGTTTCTTTTTTTTTGATCTTATACTATCACAAATGACATACATACTGAAAGAGAGACCGAAGCCGGTTATGGTAATCGCATTTGGCCTGGAAAAAATTACTTCCTGTGTAATAGTTCACCCCCCTAAGGAGAAGGAAAGAAAGGGGCGGCTCCGCTTCTTGTCGCTCCAGGAGGGGGCAGCGCCCCCCGGCTCAATGCGCTCCTGGCCCCCTTCAGAACCCCCTGCAAGGGGGCCAGCCCCCTACTAAGCCGGGGGTCGCTGCCCCCTCCTGGAGCGACAAGAAGCGGAGCCGCCCCTTTCTTTCCTTCTCCTTAGGGGGGTGAACTATTACACA
>NZ_JABXWD010000009.1 GCF_019173545.1 Candidatus Magnetobacterium casense
GGGCGGCTCCGCCCCCCTTCAGAACCCCCTGCAAGGGGACCAGTCCCCTTGACCCCATTATTTCACACTCAAATATCATGCCTGAAAAAACCTGCGTCATTTCAGTATAACTGTCTGAACCAGGATTGCACAGATTAAAGGATTTGGTTCCTTCTTACTTCATGTGGGTAACTCAACTTAAGGATAGCGACCAACGGGAGCGGGTAGCACAATCTACCGACTTATACTTTTATAGGCTTTCCCTTGCAAACAATAGAGATTAAAGGCAACATGGCAAGGCTTATAATTTTTCTTCCCCTGTTGCCCATAGGTGGGTGTTGTTAATCCTACCCACTCACTTTAAGAAAGAGCCATAAATTATTATAAAATATTTGATGGACTATAGGGTGTGCGCAATGTCAGTTTAAGGGTAAGGTCAAGAATTTTGGCTACACAAACTGGCGTTTACCTACCAAAGCAGAAGCATTGTATTTTTGGTTACACTGGCTTTGTCAAACTATCTTGATAACATGAGAGTCTTTACAATTATAATGTCTCTGAACCACGATTGAATAACATACCATCACAGGATTTTTCAGAGCAAGAGGGTGCATAAATTTTGGGTGGGTAACCGGGACGCATTATTTACTATTTTTTCCAAATGGCCATTCTATGCTGTTTTAGAAAATGGATTCCAGTTTTCACGGGAATGACAGTAAACGGCATTTTACACCCATCTGTGTCATTCCTGCGCAAGCAGGAATCCATTACCCACTACTTTTTTATGCACCCGAGCAAGAAAATAAATTGTCATTGCCCTACGACAAATGTTATCCTAAAACAATACACTAAAAAAACATAAGGAGGATTCAGTAAGTTATGAGACAACAAATCAAGGGTAGGAAAGATATGGTATACAGATGGGTTGCCAGGTCCCTGAGCATGACGGTTTTGATGACCTTACTTTTATCCGTGGTGTTTGTGTATACCGGCCTTGCGGCAGAGGGGGTTGACGCACAACTGCCGCCGTACAATAAGGTAAGCGGGGTATCGGGCAGCATCAACAGCGTTGGCTCCGATACGATGAACAACCTCATGACGCTGTGGTGTGAGGGGTTTTCCAAGCACTACCCAAACGTCAAGTGTCAGATAGAGGGCAAGGGGTCAAGCACCGCACCTCCGGCACTGATTGCCGCAACCGCCCAGCTTGGTCCGATGTCCAGGGCTATGAAAAGCTCCGAAAGTGATGAATTTGAGAAAAAGTTCGGCTACAAACCAACACAGATAAAAAGCGCCCTTGACTCCCTGGCCATCTATGTCCACAAGGACAATCCCATCGCAGGGCTGACCATAGACCAGGCCGACGCCATATTTTCCAAGACCAAAAAATGCGGCGCCACTCAGGACATCAAGACATGGGGACAACTGGCCATGACCGGCGACTGGACCAACCGTCCCATCAGCATCTACGGACGCAACAGTGCATCGGGCACGTATGCCTTCTTTAAGGAACATGCCATGTGCAAAGGCGATTTTAAGGACGAAGTCAAGGAGCAACCAGGCTCCGCATCCGTTGTCCAGGGGATAACCGAAGACCGATATGCCATCGGCTACAGCGGCATAGGCTACAAGACCTCCGGCGTGCGTACCCTACCGCTGGCTTCCAAAAAGGGCGAGCCTTACAAGGAGCCAAGTTACGCAAACGTCATCAACGGCTCATATCCACTTGCCAGGTTCCTGTACATATACGTCAACAAGGCGCCAAAAAAGCCACTTGACCCGCTCATCAGCGAATTCATAAAGTACATACTCAGCGCCGAGGGACAGAAGGTCGTAGTAAAGGACGGCTATGACCCCTTGCCGGAAAAGATAGTCAGGGCGCAGTTAAAGGAACTCGAGTGATCATGCCGGAGTCACTGCCGTGTGAGAGGTTATGCAAAGAGACCCCGGCGCTCGACTAACCAAACGCGACCTCATTGACAAGACTGCCACCGCCGTCATAACCCTGGGAGGGGTGGCAGTTATATTTAGCATTATCGCCATCATGTTTTTTATAATCTACGAGGTCTATCCGTTGTGGAAGTCCCCAAAGTCGGAACTAACCGGCAGGATTGACCACACGTCCGGGCACGTACTTGCCACGGGTGTTGAGGAATACAGGGAGGTGGCCTACGTCATAACGGGCAAGGCTTCCGTGGACTTCATCTCCCTCAAGGGGGGCAATGTACTAAAACGTGTGCCGCTTGATAAGTTGGCGGGCAAGGAGATAGCCTCCGTGACGTCGTTGCAGGGCAACGAGCACTATAGCATTGGCACAGCGGATGGCTATGTTGTACCGGTGAGGGTCAGGGTCGAGTCGTCCTTTGACGCTCACGGCAAACGAGTCCTTGAGCCAACCGTTACGGAGGGAGAGCCGGAGATGATTGCATCCGCGTCGATAAAGCAGGCCGTTGCCGTGACATCGGAGGATGATACCGGTGCGGTTGCCGCAATCACAGCCACGGGACAGGTGTTGATAACCCTACGCAAGCAAAAACGCTCTCTCCTGGACGAAGGTACCACGGAGACCTTTAAGCACGACCTCACCGCCGACCTCAAGGGCGACGCCCCCACGGCCATTATTATTGACCAGCGTCTTGAAAACGTCTACGTTGGCACCAGGGGCGGTGTGCTCTACAACTGGGACATCAGGGAGGCCGCCGCTGCACCGGTACTCATGCGCGTTGAATCTGCCAGGGATACGTCGGAGATCACGGCTTTGGGGTTTTTGGTTGGCCAGAGGTCGCTCATTGTGGGGCGTAGTTCCGGCAGTGTATCCGTGTGGTTTCACGTAAGCGACAATAAGGCCGATGGACAAAAGCAACTAACCAACATTCACGCCTTTGAGTCTCACAAGGCAGCCGTTGTCATGCTGGTGCCAACAAAGCGCAACAGGAGCTTTTTGAGCGTTGACGCCACCGGCAACGTCATCCTCCACCACAGCCCTACGACCAGGACGCTGTTGCGACTTAATGTCGGTAACGTGCCCTTGAGCGCCATTGCCTACGCCCCCCGTGGTGACGGCGTGGTTGCCGTCAATCAACGGACCGCCATCATGTATGGTTGGGACATCGACGTCGCACATCCGGAGGTGACGCTCGGGACATTGTTTGGCAAGGTCTGGTATGAGGACTACGACCGCCCTGAGTACTCGTGGCAGTCCTCCGGGTCGGGGGACGACTTTGAGGCCAAGCTGAGTCTTATGCCGTTGATCTTTGGTACACTCAAGGGGACGCTCTATGCCATGTTGTTTGCCGTACCAATAGCCATCGGCGGGGCCATATGCGTGTCGCAGTTTATGCACCACAGTCTGCGTGCCGTCATCAAGCCAGTCATTGAGATCATGGCGGCTATGCCCAGTGTCGTGATAGGGTTTGTGGCCGGTCTGTGGATGGCTCCGCTTGTAGAGAGGCTCGTGCCAACGCTTTTCCTTTTACCGGTACAGGTGGTGGTGATGGCGTTGCTGACGTTGCTTCTGTGGCGTCTGATGCCCCGTTCCTACCGGACGAAGTTCAGGCGAGGGACGGAGTTTCTGATACTGTTGCCGGTGTTTGTTTTGGGATTGCCGGTATTTTTGTGGCTTAATGAGGTGATCCAGGGGTTGTTTGTGCAGGTTGACTTTCGGTTGTGGTTGCACAGTGCGTTGGGGTTGACCTACGACCAGCGCAACTCCCTGATAGTCGGATACGCCATGAGCTTTGCCGTCATCCCGATAATATTTACGATAGCCGAGGATGCTATGTCCAACGTCCCCCAGAACCTGATATCGGCCTCTCTGGCGTTGGGCGCCAACAGGTGGCAGACCGTGACAAAAGTGGTGTTGCCGGCAGCCGCGGCGGGCATCTTCTCCGCCGTGATGATAGGCCTCTCCAGGGCCGTCGGTGAGACGATGATCGTCCTGATGGCAACGGGAAACACCCCCATTATGGATTGGAGCATCTTTAACGGTTTCCGGGCAATGTCGGCAAACCTCGCCGTCGAGATGCCCGAAGCACCCCAGGGGGGCACCCTTTATCGAACGCTGTTTCTGTCAGCGTTGTTGCTGTTCTTTTTCACCTTCGTGTTAAACACCGCCGCCGAAATCATACGCATGAGGATCAAACGGAAGCTCAGGCAGTTGTAGGTGGGGTATAAGAAGACAAAGAAACAAGGAGGCTCCACCCTCTCCTTGACCTCCCCTGCAAGGGGACCAGTCCCCCACTGAGCGGGGGGTCGCTGACCCCTTGACCCCATAAAGTACCATGTATTTTGTATCTAATCAAGCTGATGTTCAATAACCCCTGAGGGCATACCGATAAAATACCCCTGGGCATAGTCCACAGACATCAGTGCAAGCTCTTTAAGGATCTCAGGGGTTTCTACGTACTTTGCCACTGTCCTTATGTTTAACTCCATAGCAAGGGTCGCTATGCTCTTTACAAAGGCATGGTATATGACGTCCTTAAACATGCCCCTGATAAACTCTCCTTCGATCTTTATGTAGTCAATGGGTATTCTCTTTATATAGTGATATGACGAGAAGCCGGAGCCAAAGTCCTCTATGGCAAACTGAAATCCCTCGTGTCTCAAATCAAGGACAAACCTCTCAACAACGGCAAGATTCTTAACCGCATCTTGCTCGGTGAGTTTAAAGACAACATTTGATGGTCGTATTGCGTAATCCGTGGCCAACTCAACAATGGTAGGTATAAACCGCGTGATGGTCAGCGATCTCGGTGAGAGATTAACAAAGAGTTTTCCCGTATAACCCTCCGTGTGGATTTTATCAAAGGCCTTTTCTACAATTATATAATCCAGCTTGTGTACTATGCCGATGTCCTCGGCAACATCTATAAACTCCCCGGCAACCATGAGTTTTTCGTCTCTTACCAGTCTCATGAGCAGTTCATTTATCTCAGTTGCGCCGGTTTGTACGTTTATAATTGGCTGGAAGTGGGGGATGATATTTTCTTTTTTATTTACGGCGTTGAGCAGGAAGAGGCTTTTTTCCTTGTTCTGAATGGAGACGGTTGTTATGTCTTCGTTGGTGGGCAGGCTTATCATGTTTTTGCCCTTTTTCTTGGACTTGTACATGGCGCTGTCTGCTATGCGGAAGAGTTCCTTGACGTCTCTGGAGTGTGTTGGACATATGGCAATGCCTATGGATGCGGTGGTTCTTATTTTTTTGCCGGCGGGGTCTTTAAGGTCCAGGGATTCCAAGTCGTTGGTCAGCCTTGTGGCTACAAGCATGGCCTGTTCTTCGGTGGTTTCGGGCAGGATTATCGTGAATTCATCCCCGCCGTATCTGGCCAGGATATCGCCATCGCGCAGGGACTGACGCAGCTTTAACGCCGCCAACTGCAAAAACCTGTCACCAAAATGATGGCCATAGCTGTCGTTTATCGTCTTGAAGTTATCGAAGTCTATGACCATCAGCCCAAAGCTGTAGTTGCGCCTGTGTGCCCTGCCGGATTCATACTGCAAGAGTTCCCAGAACACCCGTTGGTTAAAGAGGTTGGTAAGGGGGTCGCGCGTGGCGTAAAACGCCATCTCCCTGGTATAGCCGTGGATGACCTTGATCGAGCCTGCCACATTGGCAAATATATTGAGGGCGCTCTCTGCAAGAGAATCTATTTCGGGTTCCCCACGCTGTTGGAGGCTTGTTGTTATACCGACAATGCCGTCTACATCTGAGGTCTTAAGCGCCTTGACCCTGGACACCGGAACCGTATTGCACATTGTGATTGCCCTATCTGCAACATCATGGACTATATTGCATTGCAGGTCTGCGGGGGCTTTGTTATCATGTGACAGGCTTTTCTTTATTAGCTCTTCAAATACTTGTATTGTTTGACTGTCGGGCTGGTGTCGCCAAAATACCTCCACGTCGTAACATCCTTCCTCGGTCGTCTTAAATGCCGTAAAGAGATTAAATGTCTCTATGTATTCATTGATCTCCCTCAGCAGTGACATGACGTGAGGTTTCCAATCCCTGATCAGTTCCGCTGTGATTATAAACTTCTCAAGCAGCCTTGTTTCAAAAAGCAGCAAATCTCTCTTTATGGTCATATCCTTCATCCTGATGCCCGATATGCTCAGTTGAACTACATTGTTAGTATAGCATAATCACGCGCCTATAACAAGGCATCCAAAAAGAATATGACATTCGGTGTCAGGGCAATCTATCCAAGAAGGCATGATATGTTGTATTATAGGTATGGTATGAATAAACTGAAGGTGCAGTTTTTACAATGGTGAGCTATTACAAGAACATACTGGTGTCTTTTATGGCCATCCTGGTGGTGTTTGTCTTCATCGTTGACGGCATACTGGTAATGCACAAGCGGATCAACTTCTACCAGAAGATGGAAGAACAATTACGGCACGAACTCAACACTGTTGGGCTCGTTGTTGAGGAATCTATTGGATCAAATCACCTCAGGGAACTAAACACCATCCTGTCCAAGTGGTTTGACAACCATGGCGAGATCCTCGAACTGAGGGTTGTAAACAACGCTAATACCATCGCTATCCTGCACAACCGTCTTAAGAACACCTCCATGCCATCCCAACCGGTGATCGTCACCCATAAAGTCAAAGACATTGCCACAATTACAGCAACTCTGAATCCAAACGTTACCATGCCGGGGTTGAAAATGCTGCTCTTGTTTATCATTATCGGCTCCGTTCTGGTCATAGGCGTTATGGGGACGACCCTGTGGTGGTTGCTAAAAAAGAGGGACGCAGAGCACATCGAACAAGACAAGTTCCATACGGGACTGCACATGGAACGCCTGAGATTATATAACATACTAAACGCCATAGAGGACGGTATCTGTGTAATCAACAAGGACTACGGCGTGGAGTTTATCAATAACTCAATTGAAACAGACTTTGGCCCGGTACAGGGCAGGAAGTGTCATCAATACTTCTTTGATGAGCCTGCTGTCTGCTCCTGGTGCATAACCGATGATGTCCTGGGCGGTAAGGGCGTCCGTTGGGAAAAGAATGTCCTCAAGAGCCAAAAAACCTATGAGGTATACGAAACACCGCTGACCTATAACGACGACAACGTTGAAAGACTCATGGTGTTTCAGGATATAACGGGTCTCAAAAATACGGAAAACAAGATAAAGCGGCACTTCGAGATACAGACCCTGACACACAGCATCCTACAGACCTCCCTTAAGGACCTCTCCTTTTCCGAGCTGCTCAACAGCATACTCAAGACCGTTCTCTCAACCCCAAAGCTATCGCTGTTGAGTAAGGGATGCGTCTACGTGGTCAACGACAATGCCCCTGATATGCTCACACTTGTGGCGGCCTACGCCTACAGCCTTGATCAGATGACCAAGTGTGTCAACATCCGTTTTGGGGAATGTCTGTGCGGTAAGGCGGCTGAAACCGGCCAGACCGTCTTTGCCGAAGACGTCGATCCACAGCACACGATTTCCTACGAGGGGTTGAGTTCACACGGTCACTACTGTCTGCCGATAATATTTCAGGACAAGGTTGTAGGGGTGTTTAACGTCTATACGATAAAGGGGCAACCCAGGGACTACGACACCGAAGAGATACTCAACGCAGTAGCCAGTGTCCTCTCCGGCATCATCGTGCGCAAAAAAACTGAGGCGGCACTCCAGGAGCGGGAGGAACACTTCCGCAGCATCGTCCAGACAACAAGCAACGGCATTATCTCCATAGACACAAACGATAATGTAAGCACGTGGAACAATGGCGCTGCTCATATATTTGGCTACACCGCAGAGGAGATGATCGGTCAGCCCCTGACAAGGATTATCCCTGAGCGCTTCCGTCAGGCACACAAAAAGGGACTTAAGGGGGCCGTTGATACAGGCGTGTCAAAGACCCTTGGCAAGACGATAGAGATTAGCGCCTTGAGGAAGGATGGTTCGGAGTTCTTCATCGAGCTGTCTGTTGCCAGGTGGAGCGCCCGCACGGGTATATTTTTTACCGGCATAATCAGAGACATTACAAGGCGCAGACAAAACGCCTTTGAGCTTGAAAAAACGGTGGAAAAACTCCGCAAACTTACGGATGCCGTGACCCAGGCAATGGCCGCCGCAGTTGAGGCAAAAGACCCATACACCGCCGGGCATCAACGCAGGGTTGCCGACCTCTCCCGTGCCATTGCCGATGAAATGCGCCTGTCCCCTCAGCAGACAGAGGGCGTCAGGGTGGCGGCCACCATACACGACATCGGCAAACTAACCGTACCCACTGAGATACTCAGTAAGCCCGGCAAACTCAAACCACACGAGCTTAGTCTCATCAAGGAGCACTCTCAGATCGGCTATGATATCCTCAGGGGAATAGAGTTTCCATATCCCGTGGCTCAGATAATCCTCCAACATCACGAAAGATTAAACGGTTCCGGTTATCCTAATGGCCTCATGGGCGACGAAATATACATCGAGGCACGGATCATCTGTGTGGCCGACGTGGTGGAGGCCATGGCCAATCACCGTCCATACAGGCCGGCACTGGGTATACAGGCCGCACTGGACGAAATCACCCGCGGACGAAATTCCCTTTATGACTCAAACGTAGTTGACGCCTGTGTCCGGGTCTTCGGCAAGGGGTTTGTGTTTAAGGATTAAATCAGGCAAAGTGGGGAGGGCTACCCCCTCTTCTTTTCTTTGTAACCGCGTGGGGTGACAAGAAAATCATTGATTCTGAGGGTCTGTGAGTTTTCGATTATTAGGGTTGTGTGCATATCTATTTCGTAGTTGAGCATACGGCTCAGATCGGTTATCACCACCGACTTGCCCTAATGCATGACAGCCTTTACGATGCCAACGGGGGTGGTCTCTACCCTGTAGCGCAGGATGATATCACGGGCGGTGTTGATGTGCGTACTGCGGCCTTTGCTCATTGGGGTAATCGTCTTACTGCTACAGTCTGTCCCCGACTGTGTGACCGTGAACATCTGTCCGGCAATGGTGATCGTGCCGGTGCGCTGGCTCGTGGATGTATTTGCTGCCACCGGTTGAGGTGAAGGTCTTGCTCGTTGGGTTTACGATTATGTCGTACTCGAGTTGGCTGTTGTTGCCATAGAACCGGACGTTGATCCCGTCATACACGTTGCGGTAGACCACGGATTTATATGTCGGGACGTCCGTCTTCCACCTGGCGCTGTCGTTGCCGATGAAGTAGTTGACCCTGCCATCCTGCACATCCTCGGGGACGACCTCGACGTTGGCGTTAGCGCCCTTGAAGGAGAGCTTTACCGTCTCCTGCCTGCCCCCCTTGGAGTGCTTCTCCGAGGGCAGCCCCCTTGCAGACCGCTGTTTGGGAGCCTCGCCCTTGGTCAGCGATACGTAGACACCGTTCTTTGTGAACCAGGTCGCGTGCGATGCGCCCTTTTCGTAGAACCGCATCCGTTTGTCCACCTGGCCGTCGTTTTCGATAAAATACAGCGGCAGCTTCATGTAGGCGCTTGAAATCGCCTTGTCGTCTGCCGCTTTGACACCTCCGGTGGCGTCCCCTGCGTCCCCTGTGGCGGGGATTGTTGTTGCGGCTGCGTGGATGCAAAATAGCAGCGCAATGATCAGTGTGTTGAGCCATACAACACTACTTAGACCTAAATACTATTATCTATATGCTCACAGGTAAGCTGGATTATACTAAGATTGGGTTACCCACTTGAAATGAAAAGGAACTCCGAATATATTTATACCTTGCTCGCCTACTCTGCTGAGAAACATTTTAACCTTTTCTGTTATTAAAGCATTGATTTGAGTCAATTAAATATCCCCTCAATTTCTTTTAATTTGTTTTCTGTAAAGTCTCTTGTGCTTTTCTTTCTAAAACTCCGTTTTTCATCAGGATACCTTGCTTCAAGATTAAAAGAGGTCATTTCGGTAAGTTTTTCCTTTTGAGGTAATGATAGAGAAATCCCTGCAAGCTCTGCTATGTTTACTAAGGTTATGAGTGAAAGGAGCGTGTTCTTTTCTGTTGTTTACATAAACAGTTTTTGATATCTTTTCAATTGCAATATGCCCAAAGAAAAGTGAATATGAATAGTCTTCCTTTTCAAAGAGATGTTGTGCTACTTGTAATGCTTCTTCTGCCTCTGTCAACCGAACTCTTTGAGCTTTTCTACATCCATGCTTGATTATACTATAGTCTTACAATTTTTAGCAATTAATACAAATTCGGAACCAAAGGACTTGGGCATAAATAATTTACTTATTTCAAGTCTGTTAGGAGTGGTAAAGAAAATACTCAACGCAAGCCTATACCGTAAAAAACCTTTTATACAGCTTACGTGATCAAGGATAGCCGGCCTTGACCACGTAAGTTACGCAAAAGAGAGGGGTCTATATGTCAGCCCATGGTTGCGGCCATGAGTTTTGCCACGGTCTTTGTAAATGCTGCGGGGTCCTTGAGTTTGCCCCCTTCTAGCAGTACGGCCTGGTCGTAGAGCAGTCGTATGCCTTCGTTTAGTTTTTCGCTGGTGGCGTTGTCGTTAAAGGTTTTCTCCATTGCCTGAATAAGCGGATGAGAGGGATTGAGTTCGAGTATCCTCTTGCTTGTTGGCACTTCTTTGCCCATGGACATAAGCAATCGCTCCATTGCGGGGTCTATTGCGTGTTCGTCTGTAACCAGACAACAGGGTGAGTCCTTCAACCTGCCCGACAGACGCACCTCCTTGACCTCCTCCGCAAGACGGTCGTGGATCATGTCCAGGAGTTTTTTAAACTTTTTGGCGGTTACCTTTTTTTCTTCTGCCTCTTCTTTGTTGTCGAGTTTTATGTCGCCCTTGATTACGGACTTAAACTTCTTGCCTTTGTACTCAAAGAGGTTGAAGATGATGTCGTCAAACTCATCAGGCATGATCAGGACATCATAGCCCTTGTCCCTGAATGCCTCGATATAGGGAGAACCCATGGCCTCCTGCACCGATGGCGCCGTGATGTAGTAGACCTCCTCCTGTCCCTCCTTGATGTTGGCAACGTAGTCCTTGAGGGTGGTAAACTTGTCCTTGTCTGTCCTGATGGACTTAAACAGCACCAGGTCGGCGATGGCCTCGCGACGACTGAGGTCAAAGTGGATGCCTTCCTTTAGTACCTTGCCAAATATCTTGAAGAACTCCTCGTACTTCTCCGGCTCCTTCTGCATCATATCGGCAAGGGAGTCAAGCACCTTTTTGGTTGCATTCTTATTTATGATATCCACCTGGCGGTTGTTCTGAAGCATCTCCCTGGAGACATTCAGTGGCAGGTCGGAGGAGTCAACAACACCCTTTACAAACCGCAGGTACTTGGGTAACAGTTCCTCGCAGTGGTCCATGATCTTCACTCGCCTGACGTATAGCGCCGTGCCAACCTTGAACTTGTCAAAGTATATGTCAAAGGGGATCATCGATGGGATGTACAACAGTGCTGTGAACTCCGATGTGCCCTCGGCCTTATAGTGGATCACCTTTAAGGGGTCTGTGAAGTCGTGTGAGATGTGCTTATAGAACTCGTTGTATTCGGCTTCGGTTATATCTGCCTTGTCCTTGAGCCAGATGGCCTTCATGGAGTTGAGGACTTCGTCTTCCTTGACCTTGACCTTTTGGGATTTGTCTATGGAGCTGTCCTGTTCCCTTTCAACTTCCATCACGATAGGGTGTGCGATATAGTCGGAGTACTTTTTGACCAGGCTTCTGAGTTCCCATAGGTCGAGGTATTTGTCCTCTTCCTTGTTGATTTGAAGGATTATGTCAGTGCCTGCGGTTGCCTTTTCGGTGTCCTCGATGACAAAGGCACCCTTTGCCTCAGACTGCCACTTGATGGCCGGATTGTCCCCTGCCTGGGCACTCTTTGAGATAACCGTCACGCTGTCGGCCACCATAAAGGAAGAATAAAACCCCACGCCAAATTGCCCGATAAGTTCAGGGTTGTCCTTGACGTCCCTGTCCTTTAGCGACTTGAGAAATTCCACTGTCCCTGAACGCGCAATTGTACCGAGTTCTCGTATGGCCTCCTGGCGTGTCATGCCGATGCCATTGTCGCTGATCGTCAGCGTGCCCTTGTCCTTGTCGGCGGTTATCCGAATCTTCCAGTCACCGGCATCCCTGCCAAGGTCGGGGTTAATGAGCGACTCGTAGCGTCTCTTGTCAATGGCATCCGAGGCATTGGATATCAGCTCCCTCAAAAACACCTCCTTGTGCGAATACAGCGAGTGTATCACAAGGTCAAGGAGTTGATTTACCTCAGTCTTAAACTCAAGTGTCTCTGTTGTCATAATCTTTCTTATAGCGCCTCCATTGTTATGCTTATATGCGTTATGCTTAGAGATATTTTATACGTTTCAGCGACAAAAAATCAACAGAAATTTTGGTATTCTTTTTATAGCACGTTTCGATTGGATACAATACAAGATACATGGCATTTTTACGGGGTCAAGGGGACTTCTTCGTGGCCGGGGCGGGTGCGACCCGCTGCGACAAGGAAAGCGCAGCCGCCCCTTTTTTTCCCTCCGGTCAAATGCGATTGCCCTGACACCCAAATATACAGTTGATTTTTTCAGGCATTTATTTTAGTATAATCAACATAAGGCATGAAAAAAGACAGCAAAGTGTTTTAAGTGAACATCCTCAGAGACGCCATAACCTCGGCCTGCTCCATTGCCACAGGTCGCTCCTGCATTGGGGAATACATAAACTACGACACAAATCAATACCCGGCATCGGTGCCGTGCTGTGTTGTCTCAAGGGAGGGGTTTGTGGCGGTGGCAAATGTCATGAAAGAGGTCTATGCCTTTTTGGTTGCCCAATGGGCAAGTGATCGGAGTCGGGAGCAAGGGGGTTTTTCGGTCTTTGCGTGCTACAGGAGGGAGTCTGAGTACCTCATCGTGACAACCGACGTCCCCGCCACCGACCCCACGTTTCCAACCCTGACGGGCCTGTATGTTACCGCCTGGCGGTTTGAGCGACAGATACACAGCCTCATGGGGGTTACGCCGGTTGGACATCCCGACCTGAGACCGTGGATAAAGTTTGAGGACTGGCCCCAGGACGCCTGGCCGCTGCGCAAGTCCTTTGATCCCTCACGGCGCATGGAAAGAACCAATGGCCGGTATAAGTGGATCAGTACCGATGGCGATGGCGCTTACGAAATCCCGGTAGGACCGGTGCATGCCGGCATTATAGAGCCGGGTCACTTTCGCTTTCAGGCCGTGGGTGAGCACGTCATCAACCTCGAAGAACGTCTGGGCTACGTGCATAAGGGGATCGAAAAGCGGTTTGAGTCCCTGGGCTGGCATGAGGGCGCACGGCTTGCCGGCAGGGTGTCTGGTGATACGACGGTTGCGCACAGCCTTGCCTACTGCATGGCCCTGGAGTCCATGACGCAGTGCATTATTCCGCCGAGGGCGCAGTGGTTACGGGCACTGTTTCTTGAGCGCGAGCGGATTGCCAATCACCTGGGCGACCTGGGGGCAATATGCAACGATGTGGCCTTTGCGCTCTTGCTGTATCAGTTTGCCAGACTCAAGGAAATAATCGTCCGCACCAACCATAGGCTCTTCGGGCACCGGTTTATCATGGACAGGGTGACACCTGGCGGGGTGGCCGTGGACATCGATCCCGCCGGTGTCAGGGACATATTGGCTGAAATGACGCTGCTTGAGGATGAGTTTGAGCGACTCGTTGCCATCTACGACGATAACCCCTCCCTGGAAGACAGGGTGCGTGATACCGGTTGTCTTGCCCCTGAGGTGGCAAGGGAGTTGGGTGTGGTTGGCATTGTGGCGCGTGCCAGCGGGTTAAACGTGGATTGTCGTCTGCAAAATCCATTTCCTCCCTATGACAAACTGGAGGTCAAGGTGCCGGTTCTGGTCTCAGGTGACGTCCATGCACGGGCATGGGTCAGGGTCGAGGAGGTGCGGCAGTCCATTGTCCTGATACGCAGGATACTCGGTCTGTTGCCTGATGGAGACGTTTCGGTGTCAATGGAGTTGCCCCTGGCAGGCAGGGCCGGATTTGCCGCCGTTGAGGGTTGGCGTGGGGAGATCATCTACTGGCTCGCCTCTGATGAACAGGGACAGGTCAACCGCTGCATGGTCAGGGACCCCTCCAGCGTCAACTGGCTGGCACTTGAGCAGGCCATCCCCGGAAATATCGTCCCCGACTTCCCCGTCTGCAACAAGAGCTTCAATCAATCGTACTCCGGACACGACCTGTAACCCTGTAACAACGCAGAGCCGTAACCCCCTGCTCGCAATTATAGAGCGTTTCGATTGCATGCGATACCGTAAAACAAGGCAGTGAATTTGTTTGCAAAAAAAGTTTGACGTCGAGTATAATTAGGGATAGTAATGATTGAAATTATAAAAATAATCCAGAAACAGGTTCCTATGGGTAGTAAAGTTTCATTCACGTTGAGAAACGGCAGTGAAAAGTCAGGCATTCTAGTAGAACTTGGGCAAGGACACATTACATTGGACTGCAATGGCAGTTCTGCCACAATCCTGCCTGATATGATTGGAGCCTGGCAAGTTCTGGCGGATTCACCAGCGACTGCCCTAAACATTTCTCCGTTATCTGAGCAGCCCATTATTTCCCTAAAGCCTCCCACATCAGAAGCACTAAAGATGCAATTTGAAATCAATACACGTTTTCAAGTCAATTCACAGGCAGCAATAATCCAAATCAGAAGTATAGAGTTCACTTTTATTGCCGGTGAATTCAAAGACAAAAAAGGTATTGATGTGCAGCAAATGTGGAATCGTATCAAAGAGAAATATAAATATGCGGAAAAGAGCAATGAACTGAGTTCCAAGTTTGGCAGGATTCAACCTATTATACTTGAGCTAAAAAATCTTTATGAACATTTCCCAAATTCTATTACAGTGAAAAGAAGTCTGGGTTACATGAAATGGTTGTCTGGAAATATATCAGAGGCCATCAAATTTTATAAAGAAGCTGCATCAAGCTCTAACGACCCTTGGGATTGGTATAATGTGGCAGCGTTGGCATTAAAGTGTCAACAGGATGAATTGTCTTGTCATGGTTTGGAGCAATTCTTTGATAAAGTATCAATAACTGAGAATTTAGAAGCATGGTATGTTTATGCCGGATTGCTAAAAAAACATACCTATTATCGTGCCCTGTACAGATTGATCGGAAGCGCAAGTCATAGTTTTTCTGATGAAGAATTTGTTATCGTCTTAGAAACTTGTATGTACTTGCTTAGTACTGTCGAGCATGAAACGTTAGCAGTAGAATTGGCGCAAGAAAGGCTAGCAGGACAGTCAGCGGCAAAACTGGTTCAGATAGCTCTAAGTCATCTCAACGAACAATCAAGTAAAGACTATGCGTTAATGGTGCCTGAGGTAAACAAGAAAGACTCACATAATGATGTAACCGATCAACCACAGGGACAAGCAAATGAAACCCACTCGTCAATAGTATCTGAGGCAAGCGATAAAGATTTATCTATGTATTTAGTCTATCAACCAAAAGGTTATATATACGACTATAAATCAGAGCGTGGTTTTGGCTTTATCCGAGGTGTGGATAATGAGAAGTATTTCTTTCACCGGAGCGCAATTACGGAAGATGATTTACTTAACCAAGCTCAAAATATGATATCAGGCAGAGAGATTCCGGTGGTTTTCGAAACGGCTGAAGGGCCAAGGGGACCACTGGCAATCGGAATTACATTGTATCGCACAATTGACAAAATGTACTCACGTGCCACTGAATACGCCAATGATGGTGAATACAACAAAGCAATCTCTCAAATAAAGAAAGTCCTGGAGCTTAATCCCGATTATCCATCTGCAAAAGAAGATTATGAAAAGTGGCGGGAGTACGCCAGGATCAGTGGTGTTCCAAGTGGTTCAAATCCGTATGCACGAGCAAAACGTGTACAGATGGTTGAAAAAGACCTCGAGAAAGCCGCCTCATTATTTCTCTCTGCTATTATTCAGGGAGACAATGCCCAGAGCGCTGTCAAAGACCTGGCCGCCCTGCTTGGTCAACAAGAAAAAACGGAGGAGGCTATTAACATCTTGGAAACATACCGCAGGAAGATTCAGGATCAACAGTCTGTTGATAATATGCTGATTGGCTTCTATCAGAAAGCTGAACAATTTGATAAAGCCATCGAATTATCACAAAAAAAACTTAAACAAGCTACCACTGAAGCCAAAAAGGTGCATATTCACTGGCAGATTGCAAATAACTATCTGAGGAAGAAGAACTATTCTGAGGCTGAACAGAGTTTCCGAAAAGTACTCCAATTGCAGCCGGATAACAAAATAGCTCAAAGAAACATTGCGATATGTCTTTTCAAGCAGGAGCATTATGATAGCGCACAAAAAGTGTTGGAGAAAATTCTTTCGACGGTTCCAGATACCCAGGCCGCAGACCTGTTAGAAGCTATCAAGCAAGCTCAGACTGGTCAACCTCCTCAAATTGATGATATCATCATTGAAACAACTCTTTCGGATATTCCCAGGGAGATTAGCGGGTTCACCAAATTCTTCCTTGACCGTTGTGATTATCAGGGAGTGCGTTCTGATCACGTAAAGCAGCGTAACTTTGACCATAGTGATATCCTAAAATTAGAACAACTAGCCACGGAATCTCGAACTATCCGACCGCGCGGACGAGCAGGCTACTATTTATCCGCTGCCAAGATAACCTCACTATTGGAAGATGAAGACCCGAATCAGTTTTATAAGTACCTTTGCCGGAGTTTTGCTTCAACAGGAGATGCGATTGTTATGGAGGGCGGATCATTAGATGTGGCACGTGAATTTTATTGTGAATCGCTCAGTGTATATGATTGGGATCGAAGCCGAAGCAGAAAGGAGAAGGATGCTGAGAACGCTCTTGTTCGATTTCTGTTTTCTACCATAGGGCCGGCTCAAATTCCTATCACACCCAGCATTCCCCCCATTGATGAGGCCCTGGAGACTATTCTGAGTAGCCATCCCGACCGGAATAAGGTCTTCGATGCTATCGCATACCTCATCTTTCGTAGTCGTCATGCTGCCAACCGTATACTACCCCCCCTTTATAACAAGTCTTCCCTGCAAGCTATTGCCATTGAGTATTTGAAATCCAAAGCTATACCTATTGTATCAGTAAAGCGATTAGACGACTTTGTCCTTTTATGGAATATGCTAATCAGGAAAAAACTGGATGAAAATCGCTCTATTTCACATGAATTTCGTCTCTTATCCAAACTGGAACTAACCACTGTGTCATTGGAAAGAAACATTGAGTGTGTTAAGGAACTATCTAGCCGACTATGTTTTGACTTGGATCAACAACGGGCAAGGCAACTGCAAAAGATTCTCGAAATGACATTAGATTTGTGTAAACAAACATTTTTCGAAGAACAAGAGCGTCTCTGCATTCAAGTAGACAATCACTGCCAAGACTTGAAAAGAGAGATTGAGGGCAGTTCAACTAAATTTTCAGTCGAAGAGATGTATCCAGTTGTAGAAGCCGTTCAGGAGAAAGTGAAGATTAGACTCGAAGCACTGTATGAAAGTTCAACGCCTCAGTTAACCCTTCGCTTGCCTGTAGAGTCCTACACCCCGGGTAGCAACCGTTTGATTGAAGTACAGATTGCGGTTAGCAATCGCGCAGGCTGCAGCCCGGCTGAATCTTTAAAGCTGGTGATTCAGGGATATAAGGATACCGTTCAGTTGGATGATTCACTACGTGGTGGAGACCAGCGTATCCTAAAGGTGCCACTTCAGGTTGGTGAAGAATCATTACTCTCCCAGGCATTCTCCTTGCAAGTTTACGCCCAATATCGTACGCGCTCAGGGGATACAGAACGAGCAGCCGTTAACAATTTTTCAATTCGTTTAGATTCCGAACAGCAATTTGAGGAGATCGAAAATCCCTATGCCGCCTATGCCGAAGGTGGTGTTGTCGGTAATCCGGATATGTTCTATGGCCGTGATGAAATGATCGCTAATGTAGCAAAGGCGCTACAGACATCTCGCACACAAAGCAAGTGCGTTGTTATCTACGGACAAAAACGCGCCGGCAAGTCGTCTATTCTCCACCATCTCAAGACCAGGTTACAATTAGGCAGTGGCCTGCTTGTCTTAGACTTAGGTAGTATCGGATCAATGATTGATGAACAATCATCCACTCCCTTTCTGTACCAAATCCTATGGGGAATTCTAAAAAAGTTGCAATATGCCATTGAGGACAGGGTCAGCAATGGGTACAGTTCGTTAGAACTATCATTTATTTCTGACAGAGAATTCTACGATTATCCTAGCCCCCTTGCGTTGTTCAAGGATGTATTTGATCGCTTTCGACGTGTTGCTTCCAAATCGCCGGATTGGTGCGACGTTCACCCTATTGTTCTAATAGACGAGTTTTCATATATCTATGGACAAATTACAAAAGGGCTTATTCCTGAATCGTTTATGAAGAACTGGAAGGCGTTGTTACAGGAGAATTATTTCAATGCCGTGTTGGTCGGTCAAGATGTGATGCCCAAGTTTAAGCTGCGTTTCCCCAATGAATTCGGAATCATGCAAGATGAACGAGTGACCTATCTCAGACGTGAGGATGCTGTCAGGCTCATTGACGAACCAATTCGTATTGGAGGACGGCATGGTGAAAGCCGGTACCGTGAACGTGCAATAGAGCATGTTATTGCCCTGACGGCCGGCAGCCCTTTCTACATTCAAATTCTATGCAACCGACTGGTGGAATATATGAACCGCAAACGTGCCAGTCTGGTTACAGAGGCAGACGTAGAGCAGGTAAAAGAAGAGTTATTGGTAGGTGTAAATCTCCTGGGGGTAGACAAGTTTGATAATATGATCAACTCTGGTGATACTTCAGAAGATGCTATAAGTGACGAAGATGCACTCAAGGTGTTGACGGCGATTGCCTTGAACAGCAGAACAGGGCCATGCAACAGAAATAGTATTGTTGTTGAAACGCGTACATCTGTTGATGTAATACTTGAAGACCTGTTCAAACGTGACGTCGTGGAACGTGAAAAGGGGCAGTATTACTCGATTCGCGTTGGTTTATTCAAAGAGTGGCTCATTTCGCATTAATTAGGAGATGAATATGGAATCAGATTTTGAAAATCCGTTTGCTGATTATGGTAACATTGTCAGCGGCAATCGCTTTATAGGCCGTCACGATAGTTTACGTGAAATAGAAAGCCGTGTGATTAACCCGTCAGAATCAGGAAACATGGCCATCATAGGAAATCATCGTATAGGTAAGAGCAGTTTGGTTTTCAAAGCTATAATGGATCGCCGTAAGGTACTTCAGGACAAGAAGCAGCTTCCCGTGTGGATCAACCTGGCAACCTGCGATCAGGCTTCCTCTTTCTTCCGTTCTCTGGTTACTCACAGTTACTATGAAATGACAGACTTGGACTGGTTAACCCCTACTATTATAGCTGCGGCTGAAAGTGTTTTTCAAGATGGGTTGTCTTGGACCGATAGTTACTTCCGCATCCAACGCTTCTTTAAAAGAGTACGCCAAGCAGGTATTCGCATATTGTTTGTTCTTGACGAGTTCGATCATGCCCGCAAACTTTTCAAGGATAACATATCAGCTTTTCAGGCTTTACGGGAACTTTCCTATAATCCCGAGTGGAGAGTTACTTTCATCACGACATCCCGACGTACCATCCGCAATATTGAACTACAAACAGGGGCGATTTCCAATTTTGACCTCACCTTACACAAACTTTACTTGGGCATGTTCGATGAGTCTGACATAGAAGAGTATTTTGCACGTATCTCTTCAATAGGTATCGAGGTTACAGAAGCTTTTAAAGAAAAAGTGCGGTTTTATTGCGGTAGGCACCCACATCTTTTGGAAGTGCTGGGCTACGAAATAGTAAAGTCGTTCAGTAACCAACATGTAACTGATGTAGATCAGGCTGCTGATAAGAGTGAGCGTTCCTTTTTCGATCAATACGAGCATATGGTCAGTCTTTTAAACGAGGACGACAGCCTCAAGATAATATTGCAAATCCTCTTTGGGCCAGTTGTAGACGTCAAACCAACTCATGTGAACGAGTTTCAGCTATATGGCCTTATTCAACCTAACCAAGAGGGAAATTACTGTGCCTTTTCTGAACACTTTCAAACATATTTGAGGCTGATAGAACGTCAAAGCAATTTGTGGCCAATATGGAAAAAAACAGAAATCGCACTCCGCAATATCATTACCACCACTATGCGGGAAAAGTACGGTGAACCGTGGATTGACAAACTGGAGAAGGCACATTCAAAACTTAAACCGATATTTGATAAATGCCGGGAGGCACAACAAAAAGAGGAAAAATCATTTAAAGACAGGGCATCTTGTGACCTGATTGACTACACGTATCCTCAAGATTTATTTGCTATCATCTTTGCCGAGTGGGTGGAGTTCAAGGCACTTTTCGGAAAAGATACGAACTATTGGGCTCAACGTGCAGACCTCCTCGCCAGGGTAAGGAATCCACTGGCCCACAATCGTGAGCAAATCCTCCTTGATTACGAAAGACAGATTGCTGAAGGCTACTGCAATGAAATACTGGAGACATTACGAACGAATACCGAAAAACATAGCAAAGCAAACATGCAAGCACCGTAACGGCATCGATACCTCATATAAACAGAGGGGACAGTAAGTCTCTGCTTGCAGTTAAACGCAAAACAGGGCGGCGAATTTGCTTGCAAAAAAATGCTCTCCTACATATTTGACAAAACCTGCATAGTTTTTTTATTCTTCTTTTGAAGCTGTTAAAATAAAGATAAATTGTAAGAAGGAAGGTTCATTGGATTTTCAACAACTTATATTGAGGCTACAGGATTTTTGGGCGGCGAAGGACTGTGTCATCCTTCAGCCATACGACATAGAGGTAGGTGCGGGGACGTTCCACCCGGCAACGTTTTTCAGGGTGCTCGGGTCAAAACCGTGGAAAACCGCCTACGTTCAACCCTCCCGCAGACCCACCGACGGCAGGTACGGCGACAATCCCAACCGTCTTCAACACTACTACCAGTACCAGGTAATACTTAAGCCCTCACCGGTGGAGTCCCAGGAGCTGTACCTGGAAAGCCTCACCTGCCTGGGCATAGACCCCCGCAGACACGACATACGCTTTGTCGAGGACGACTGGGAATCCCCCACGCTGGGCGCCTGGGGACTGGGCTGGGAGGTCTGGCTCGATGGCATGGAGGTCACGCAATTTACGTACTTCCAGCAGGTTGGGGGCATCGACCTTAAACCCGTCTCCGTGGAGATCACCTACGGCCTTGAGAGGATTGCCATGTACCTGCAGGGGATCGACAACGTCTACGCTCTGCGCTGGAACAAGGACTTCTCCTACGGCGACATCCACCACAGGGATGAGGTCGAGTTTTCGCACTTCAATTTCGACAGGGCTGATGTCAGATTGCACAAACAATTGTTTGAGGATTTCGAGCAACAGTGTACCACCCTGTTGCGGGAGGGATTAGTGGGACCGGCGTATGAGTTCTGCCTTAAGTGTTCACACGTCTTTAACATCCTTGATGCCAGAGGCGCCATCTCCGTAGCCGAACGCACCGCCTACATAGCCCGTGTGCGGGCACTGGCCAGACCCTGTGCCGAGGCCTATATACAAGCCCAAACCGATACGCAAAAGGAGGCACTATAGATATGGCCAACGACATTACACTTATCCTGGAGATCGGTGTTGAGGAGATACCGGCCACCTTCCTGCCCGCCACTATCACGCAACTGAGGGACGTCACCAAAGGCGTGCTCTCCGACAACGGGGTAGAGTTCTCCGACGTCAGGGTCTACGCAACCCCAAGACGCCTTGCCGTCATAGCAACCGGAGTCAGCGGGCATCAAAAGAGCCGCACCACCGAACACTTTGGCCCTCCACAAAAAACAGCCTTCTCTGCCGACGGTCAGCCCACCAGGGCAGCAATCAGCTTTGCACAACTGCACGGCATAGCGGTAGAGGACTTGATAATAAAACAAAAGCAAACAACAACAACACAAGTAATAACTCCCAAGCTCAAATCCTGCACAGGAAGGGGTCAAGGGGTCCATGACCCCTTGCGGGGGGGATCTGAAGGGGGGGCGGAGCCGCCCCCTTCTTCTTCTTCTCCGCCACCGAAAAAGCAGAAGGGCGGACAATACGTCGTGGCAGTCATCAGGCAAGAGGGGCACGCCACCAGAGAGATAGCCGCTTCTTTGTTTACGCAAATAGTGACGGCACTGCATTTTCCAAAGGCCATGCGCTGGGCTGACCTTGAGACAAGGTTTGTTCGTCCGGTAAGATGGCTCATGGCGCTCTGTGACGGCGCTGCGGTGGAGTTTGAGTTTGCCGGTGTGAAAAGCTCCAACACCACACACGGCCACCGATTCCTGGCCAACGTGGCCATTGAGGTCTCCAACGCCGCACAGTATCACGAGGCCCTGGAAGCCAACTACGTCATCCTTGACCAGGACAAGCGACGCCAATTGATCCGGATACAGTGTCAGCAGGTCGCCGGTGAATTTGGGGCGTTGCCCGTTGCCGATGACGCCCTGTTGCAGCAGGTGACACACCTGGTTGAATATCCCTACGCCGTAGCGGGGGAATTTGAGGAGGTCTACCTGAGCCTGCCGCGGCAATTGCTGATAACCGTCATGAGAGACCACCAGCGCTGCTTTGCCATAGAGACGCAGGAAGGACGGTTATTAAATCGCTTCATCGTGGTCAGTAACACGGTTGCAGACAACGCCGAAGTGGTACGCATAGGAGCCCAACGGGTAATACGGGCACGTCTGGAAGACGCCAGGTTCTACTACGACGAAGACCTCAAGG
>NZ_JABXWD010000090.1 GCF_019173545.1 Candidatus Magnetobacterium casense
TTGAATGAAAAAACTGTCAAGAGCAGTAGAACCAGGGCACAATGCATAAGGCTCTCGCAATTTTCATGGGCGGGGGCGAATAGTGCTCCTATTCATGAAGGTTTAACCATATATACCGGTCAAAGCGCTGCCGTTGGCAATATGTTATATACGCAGGCTGTAACTCTCACGGCAAACCAAGACAACACGCTTACTTTATCTACACCTGCTAGCGTTGTCAGTGGTCAAAATTACACATTTACTGTGACCGGCACCAAGATTTGGTATCATGATGCAAACGCTTATGCTGGTGGCCAATTATATGACCAGACTGATGGTGGTGCTGGTGGTTTTGGTGATACTGGTACTGTAGACGCTTATTTTACAGCAACCATTGTATCAACACTTGCCCCCACCCCCACACCGCCTCCAGACCTCGGTACTTATTACAATATCGTCGTAACCAAGGCAGGTACAGGCAACGGCAGTGTAACAGGTGCCCCCTGTCGATAACCTGGTCAGGCAACACCGGTGTTGTGAATCGCCCCGAGTTCTCCTTCCAAACCCTTACGGCAGCCACATCCGATGGTTCAATCTTTGCGGGCTGGAGCGGTGACTGCGCAGGGACACTTGCAGGATGCACAATATCGATGATAAAGAATTATAACGGAAGTTCCAGATTACAGTGGCCGAGTTATCCCTATAAATCCTTTATACTCAATATTCTATGTTGCTTTATCTCAAAACTATTCGCACAAACAGTCCCTAACACTTCAGGTATTTGTATGCCAAGCATTTCTAACACTCTCTCAGCCAATCCTACTGGTTTTACCACCCTCGTAATTATTACACCTCCTATTTCCTCATCTATGCATACTACTTCATTTAAACTTGAAATTAATTCACTTGTTGGTTCTTCCATTTCACATGTTTTCTATATAGCACGTTTCGATTGGATTAAATACAAGATAATGGCATTTTACAGGGTCAAGGGGACTGGTCCCCTTGCAGGGGGTTCTGAAGGGGGGCGGAGCCGCCCCTTTCTTTCTTGTATTGCACACAATCGAAACGCTCTATAATACCCTTGCGTAGACATTGGTATATCAAGATGTGCAACGGTGCGAGATAAGGCATTGCCAAGACAGGATGGGCATAAGTATTGAGGGGGACAGCGCCCCCCAATTTTTTTTGATTTCCGGTTATTCGTCTGATTGATGCGTGCTGCTAGCAACAGGCCTGACGGGTCTTGTCTTTGGTGGTTCGGTTTTTTTGCTTTCCTGCGGTTTTTTTACAGGTTCCACCTTGCGGGGAGCTGGAGTGGTGGTTATTCCCTGCAGGATTTTTTTGGCTGTTTCGGCCTCCGTGCTTTTGGGGAATTCCTCTATCAGTTGTTGCAAAATAACCTTGGCAGTCCTTGGGTCCTTTATTTCAATAAAGGCCTGTGCCTGTTTCAACTTTGCAGCAGGGATTTTACTGTTACCCGGATATTTTTTTACAACTACATCGTAGCTAAGTATGGCGTCCTCATAGCTACCTTCTCTGTAGTAGGTTTCGGCAATCCAGAAGTGACTGTTGCCGGCAAGGGGGTTTGCCGGATTGTCCTTGATCAAGCGGTTAAACTTATCTCTGGCCTCTTTGAATTTACCATCCTGGAAGTCCTTGATGGCTGCATCATAGAGGGTCTTGACGTTACCATTTTCCGGTTGTGCCTGTGGTGTAGGAGGCGGAGGCGTGGGTTGAGGCAATTCACGATTCGCTTCGTTTCTGGGAGGGAGTACGGCCATGCCCTTCTGCTGCAATGTGGCGTCTATTCTGCCCATTTTCAGTTGCAGTTCTTTTATTTCATTTTCAATGTTCTCTATCTGCGCCTTAAGAACATCCCTGTCTGTTTTACCCTCTCCAAACATCTTGTCTACGTAGTACTTTCGCTCCTCGTAACGACCCTGTAACTGCTGCATCTCTTTGTTTAAATGCTCAAACCTGGAGTTCAGATTCTCCTGGCTTTCACGTATAGCGTCAGATACGTCGGACTTTGCGGGTTTTTGTTGCTGTTGTTGTTTTTGAGCCTCTACAACAGCCAAACGCTTCTTTACCTCCTGTAGTTCGTCTTTTTGGGCATACTGAGCGCTACGCAACGTATTGAGGTCATTTCTTATTTGGCTGTGATCGTCCGTTGACGCACAACCAACAGCAATAACTGACACCACTGCCAGCATGCATAGTTGCACCAATGGTCCTGGCTTATAACGCACTTAAACGCCTCCTGCCTGCAGTTACCTGCTGATTACAAAAGAAGCCCTTCTGTTCTTGGACCAACAGGTCTCATTGTGTTCAGGGCATAGGGGTTTTTCCTTACCAAACGTCACCGTCTCCATTCTCATTGCCGGTACTCCTGAGGATACCAGGAAAGCCTTTGTAGCCTGTGCCCTCTGGTCTCCCAGTGCGAGGTTGTATTCGCTGGTGCCTCTTTCGTCGCAATGCCCCTCGATGAGAATACTCACCGAGTTGTGGGTTAACATCCAATCTGATATCTTACGCAGCATTGGCTTGGCCTCATCCAGTATGTCAGACCTGTTGTAGGCAAAGTTGACGTTCTTAAAGACATTCTGCATTGCCGCCCTGATTTCCTCTTCCGTCAGTCCTCTGTCCTTGATCGAGTCTTTGTCAATCGATGTGGTATCGCCTCCGTCCTTTGAAGTGTCTTTAGGGCTGACATCCTTATCCCTGCTGGTAGTGTCCTTAGGTGGTGGTGGGGGTTGATCAGGGACTACAACCTCCTTTTGTGCGCAGCTCACTATAAAGAGCACTGCAAAAATCAAAACTGCCAAACGTTTCATTCAAAAACCTCCGTTAATTGTGTGACCATGAAGGGCCAAGGGCCCTTATATTTTTGGGTGATATCCTGTGTTGTCCTTCTCCGTTTACAGTCATCGCATAGACACCCTTTACGCCGTCCCTGTCCGAGGTAAATACTATGTATCTGCCATCGGGTGAAAACGCCGGCTCTTCGTTGGTGCCTGCACTGGTCAGGACAGTAAGGGCAGAGCCATCGGGTTTTATCGTGGCTATTTGAAACCTGCCCCCTGCCGTCATACAGAAGGTGATCAGATCGCCTGCCGGTGACCAATCAGGGGCCGTGTTATAGTTGCCTTCAAAGGTGAGTCTTCGGGAATCGCTGCCATCGGAGTTCATAATGTACAACTGTGGGGAGCCGCTCCTGTTGGAGACATAGACTATCTGTCTGCCGTCGGGTGAGGAGGCCGGTGAGACCTCTATGGCATCGGCATATGTCAGCGGAGTCAGCACCTTGGAGTTAAGCTGTAGCATGTAGATGTCCGGGGAACCCTTACTGGAGGAAGACAGCAGTAAAGCCTTGCCGTCCGGAGTAAAGTCCCCGACAAGGTCGGTTGCCTTAGAGGAGAATACCTCCGTTTCGGAGGCCGTGTCAAAGTTCAATAGGTTGATAGTCCATTTCCCTTTCTTCATGGCGGAGTATGTTAACCTCTTGCCGTCGGGTGACCAGCGTGGTCTGGCAATAAGGCTGCTCTTTTTGACGATTTTCTTTATGCGTTGTCCGTCAAAGTCCATGAGGTATACAGACCTGCCCTCACCACTGTCGTAACCGACAAATGTGATCCTGGTACTGAATATCCCCTTTTGACCTGTGATTGCCTCATAGAGGTCATCGGCTATTTTGTGTGCCAGGGGGCGCAGGAGGTCCTTTCTGGTTGAGTAGTTCTTTTTTAGTATATTCCTTGCCTCAACGACGTCGTATACCGACACCGTCACACTGAGGGAGGAGTCGGAGGTTGCCTCAAAGACGCCCTTTACCACGGCATCCACGCCAAGCGGTCTCCAGTTATCCGGATTAAACGGCGTATCCGACGTCTCAACAAAGGCATTCTTATCGACAAGCGAAAAGAGATTTGTAAACTGCAGGTCGGACTTTACGATATCCGACACCCCGGTTCCCTCTGCAATGCCGGTAAAGTCCTGTACGGCAATGGGGAGCTTCCGCCCCCCCGGGGAGGTTACATCGATGTAGACCCTGCCCTGGGCCACGCTGTCTGCACACAGCACCAGCAGCAATACGAACAGTTGTAATGTGTTCACTAAGTTTGACTTCTTCATGGGTAAAACCTTATGGCGACCTCCATGTTTTCCACCGGCGGCACCGGCAACGGAACCGCCTTGTTTACTGCACTGAGGCAGGAGCGGTCGTAGAAGGTATTGCCGGAGGACTTATCGAGTTTTACATGTTCAACCTTGCCGTCCTTTGTGATGCTAAAAAAGACGATTGCTTCCAGGCCCTTTTTTGAAGAATCTGGAAATATCCACTGCTTCCTGATCAGAGTTCCAATCAGGCCAATATATTGGGCCAGTATATCGTTGCTTTCAATTCCGTTGGGTGATTCATACAGGGAGGGGCTGCTACCGGGACGCTGCGTTGCCGTGTGAGTGTTGTTGGAACCGTTATCGGCCTTGAGATTTATCATAGAGCGCAGCTTGCTCTGCTGTTGCAGCTTTTTTTTGGCCTTTAGTGCCGCTATGGTATCTTCGACACTTACCGTAGGTTCTTTGGCCGTATGTTCTTTAGCCGTAGGCTCTTGGGGCTTTGGCTCCGGCGTTGCCTTGTCTTCCTTCTTGGGCTCTGTAACGGGTTTGTCCGGTTCCTTTTTGGCAATTGGTACCTCCTTGGGAATTGGCACGGTTTTTTCCTCTTTTTTTACCGGGGGTTCTTTTTTGGCTACAGGCTTTTGCATCTCCGGTTTCTCCACGCTAGGCTTTGTTGCAGGCGGTTTCAGTTCCGTTGTCTTTTTCACCGAAGGTTGGGAGGCCTTAGCCCCACCATCACCCACAGAGACAAGGCTTACTTTATACGCAGGGGGGATCAGCATCGGGGATTGCTTTTTTACCGTATAGGCTAACAGCGTAAACACCACCGCATGGAGTATAAATGACACCGCCGTGTTTGCCATCATATTGGGCTGTCTGCTGATATTGGGCTGTCTGGTTATAACCGGTCGTCGGCTGACATTTGGCTGCCTGCTGACATTTGGCTGCCTGCTGACATTTGGCTGCCTGCTGACATTTGGTTGTCTGTTCATTTTTTCGATTGTATCGGTTCGGTGACCATGCCGAGTTTTTCGATTCCTGCGGTCTTTATCTCTGCCATCAGTTCGGCCACCTTACCGTATGGGACGTCCTTATCCGCCTCGAGGTAGACATCGGGATTACGTGCGCTGATGGCCTTGAGTTTCTGCACCAATTGTTGCATGGTAAACTGCTCTTTGTTGAGATAGATATCGCCGGTCTTTTTTATGGTAATGGTAAACCTGTCCTGACTTGGCATAGACGTACCCTTTGTCTTTGGCAGGTCTACATCGAGTCCCTGTTTCATCATCGGAGCGGTCACCATAAAGATCACCAGCAACACCAGCATAACGTCCACCAGGGGGGTAACGTTGATCTCGGCAAGGACATGCCTATCTCTTTCTATCTTCATCCATCATCCCCTGAAAGAATGCCACGAGATCTTCGGCAAAGTCATCCATCTCTATATTGATTGTCCGCACTGTGCTCAGGAAGAAGTTGTATCCCATAACGGCAGGTATAGCCGCTGCAAGTCCGGCGGCTGTTGCAATGAGCGCCTCCGCTATGCCCGGGGCCACCACCGCCAACGACGCCGACCCCACCGAACCGATCCCCATGAAGGAGTTCATTATCCCCCACACCGTGCCAAACAACCCTATGAACGGCGTTGTGGAGCCGGTGGTTGCAAGAAAGGCCAAATACTTTTCGATCCTGGCGCTTTCAATGGAGCTGTATCTGCGTACTGCCCGTCTTAAGCCGTCTATGCCCTCGATGTCTCTGTCCTCATAGACAGACCTGTAGATGTTCGCCACCGGACTAAGAGTGCATGCCCTGGCCACCTTATTAAGCCCCGCGGCCTCCTTGCCGGCCTTGAAGTACCTCAGAAACGAAAGGGTCTCCCCCCTGGCCTTGGAGAAGAGCCTCCACTTGGTCAGGATTATACCCCATGATATGCCTGAAAACAGCAGCAGTGTCACCAATACTAGCTTTACGACCACCCCTGCCTGGAGCACTAAACTAAACGCTTTTTGATCCATAACTGTTATACCTTCTACTAAGAGGTATTTTAGTACAACGTCACTTAAAAGTCAACCGTGGTTTTTTCCCGCACACAGTCCGTCAAAAAAGTATCAAGGCCATCAACCTGTGGCATGTTTTCAAGTATGCGGCCAATGTATCCCCTCTCTAACAGCAGCCTGTGTGATGTGCTGAAGTTGAGATCGAATATCCATGACAATTGGAGCAGCTTGTAGTCATCCAGCGTGGAGACGTCCTTGAGGGCCACCATTTGCCGGTTGTAAATGCACCTCAGTACGGTATCACTACAGGTGCCAACCAGGGGCAGTCCAAGTGCCGCTGCCGAAGGGCGGTCTGCCTCATCGGTGTCGAAGTACTCGACAAACACGCGCCAGATGTCAAGTTTATCGGCATCACGGATGAGTTTCAGGTACGTCACGGTTTCGGTGTCAAGTTCGGGAGGAATCTTGTAGGCGTTGTGATACTTGACGGACTGCGTGAGGATGGCATACTCACGGCTGTTCATCTGCGCAAGCGGACCTTCCTTGATGAGGGTTTCCATGCCTAGGGCGCCGTGGTTGACCGAAATACTGTCTCTGAAGGTCTTGTACCGGGCATACTGTGGGAATCTGCCCACGTCATGCAGCAGGCCCACGGCTTCGGCAAGCACGACGCCCCCTTCGCCGTCGAGGTGCTGTCGGGCTATCAGAGCCATGTTTTCCCAAACGCTGAAGGAATGCCTCTCCTTTAACGCAACGTTTAACTGGTCCTCCCTCTCTGCACTGTAGAAGGATTGGCAAAAGCCCTTAAACCAACTCCTAAGTGCGACAAAGTCTTCTCTGTTCATCTTAAATATGTCTGTTGACTGCTCATCCTTATCGATATCGTAAATTGTTTTTGTACACAATAGTAGCATAGTCATGCACACAAAAAAAAGAGACGGCGTTGCCCCCTTCCTCCGCAAGTCTCTGAACTATATTTACCATGCGCTTTTTTTAAGATGATACCTTTTAGAGGGAACATTTATGGTATAATATTAAATTATGAGTGTCATGAGGGTGAGTGCTTAAGCAGAATTGAGCTCATCGGTCAAAAAATAAAAAAACGCAGGGCCGAAAACCCCTGTTATCTTGGACGGGTTGAGATAAATGGAATTAAAGGTATACTTAGACGAAAAAAAGAGGATAGTTGAGAATTTCCTGTTGGAATACTTCAAGAACAGTATCCAGCCGGTTGTTTTAGATGATGCGATGAAGTATTCGGTCTTTGCCGGTGGCAAGAGGCTACGTCCGGTGTTGTGCATGGCGGCCTATGAGGCATGTGGCGGTAACGGACAGGATATACTACCGCAGGCAGGAGCGCTGGAGTTGATACATACCTACTCACTGATACACGACGACCTCCCGGCCATGGACGATGACGACCTCCGGCGCGGTAAACCGACCAATCACAAGGTATATGGCGAGGCCATTGCCATCCTGGCGGGGGACGGCTTGTTGACGGAGGCCTTTCATATGTTCAGCCACAGCACCATGGTTTCGGATAGTGCCTTGCTTGCAGCCATAAGGGAGCTTTCTGCGGCGGCGGGACTCTATGGCATGGTGGCGGGTCAGGCGATGGATATAATTTCAGAGGGCAAGGTTCCGCAAATAGACACCCTTGAGTTTATACATCGCAATAAGACGGCTGCCCTGATTAGGGCATCTCTAATGATCGGAGGGATACTTGCGGAGGCCGATGAGCAAACACTTCAGGCATTTAGGCGCTATGGCGAAGGCATTGGATTGGCCTTTCAGGTGGTTGATGATATCCTAGACGTCACAGGCACCACCGAAGAACTGGGAAAAACAAAGGGGGCTGACGACTCCAGAGACAAAATGACTTATCCGGCATTATACGGCATAGAGCGTTCCAAAATAATCGCCGAAGACCTCATAACCGCCGCACTGGAGGCAATACAACCGATGGCTGAAAAGGCCGGTCGGCTCAGAGAGATAGCAACCTATCTCACAAGAAGAACCAACTAGGCAATATAAACATCAAAGACTAAGACGGAAGGGATAAAACTATAACGTATGCGATTAAAAGAGATAAAAACCCCGGCAAGCATCAAGCGCCTCTGCATCGAGGAACTTAAAGACCTGGCGCAGGAGATTCGGGAAGTGATCATCAAACAGGTCTCCTTAACCGGAGGGCATCTGGCCTCCAACCTGGGCGTGATCGAGTTGACCCTGGCGCTGCACTATGTGTTCAACTCCCCCATAGACAAGATCATCTGGGACGTCGGACACCAGAGTTATCCACATAAGCTCTTAACGGGCAGACTCGACAGATTCCCCACACTCAGACAGCACGGAGGTCTGTCAGGGTTTCCCAAGAGGGAGGAGAGTCAGCATGACCCCTATGGAACCGGTCACAGTTCGACTTCGATTTCGGCTGCCCTTGGGATTGTGGAGGGCAGAGAGCGTCTGGGGAGGGTCTTTAAGGTTATAGCGGTCATTGGCGATGGCGCCATGACGGGCGGGTTGGCCTTTGAGGGACTCAATCACGCCGGACACCTCAAAAAAGACATTATCGTTGTACTCAATGACAACGAAATGTCCATATCCAAAAACGTGGGTGCCCTCTCCTCGTATCTGACCAGGATCATGACGTGCAACATATACAAGAAATTTAAAAAGGAAACAAAGAGCTTCATCGAGTTCATCCCCAAGGTTGGAGAGCACGTCTCGCGGATTGCACAGAAAACTGAGGACACGCTTAAGTATTTCATACTGCCGGGAATGTTATTTGAAGAGCTTGGCTTTACGTATATAGGCCCAATAGATGGCCACGATATAGGGAAACTGATAGATGCCTTTGAGTGTATCAAGGACTCTACAGGACCAACGCTGGTGCATGTAATAACCAGAAAGGGTAAGGGGTATGAGTTCTCCGAGCGTTACCCGTGTACCTTTCATGGGGTTGGCCCCTTTGAGCCTGACACCGGCCAGTCCAAGAAGTGCCAGGCACCCCCTTCTTTTAGCGAGTTATTTGGTCAGGCCATGGTGGAGCTTGCCGAAGTAGACCCCAGGGTCATAGCAATAACGGCCGCCATGACCGAAGGAACGGGATTAGAGACCTTTGCCAAACGCTTCCCTGAGAGGTTTTATGACGTGGGTATAGCCGAACCTCATGCCGCAACCTTTGCCGCGGGATTATCGGTGCAGGGGCTGAGGCCGGTTGTGGCTGTTTATTCAACCTTTCTTCAGAGGGCGTATGACGAAATTGTGCATGACGTGTGTCTCCAGAAGCTGCCCGTAATCTTTGCAATAGACAGGGCCGGTATAGTGGGCGAGGATGGCCCAACTCACCAGGGACTGTTTGATATATCCTATCTGAGACATGTGCCAAACCTGAGCATAATGGCACCTAAAAACGGCTTTGAATTAACAGCGATGCTCAAACTCGCCATAAATCAAGGTCTCCCCGCTGCCGTCAGATTTTCCAGGGATAGTGTAGGCGAGGATATGGAGGAGTTCTGCTTACCCGTGCAGTATGGCAAGGCTGAGGTGATCATGGAAGGTAAGGACATAGCCTTTCTGGCAGTCGGTCAATGCGTCTTAAGCGCCTTTCTGGCAGCAAAGACTCTCAGGGCAGAGGGCATTGAGCCGGAGGTTGTAAACATGAGATTTATAAAGCCCCTTGATCACGAGTTCCTTGTATCTCTGTTTAAGCGCATAAAGTGTGTCATAACGGTAGAAGAAAACGTAGTAGCCGGAGGTTTTGGCAGTGCCCTCCTTGAGTATTTAAACTCGGCAGGAATAACAGACGTAACGGTAAAAATCATAGGCATTCCGGATGTATTTGTAGAGCACGGGCGACAGGATATCTTACGCCACATCTATGAACTCGATGCCAATGGCATATGTAAGGCTGCAACCACGCTATTGAAGCAGAGGCAGAATGTATGAGAAAATTGCAAAAAAATCCCATATCTCTGCCCTTCCACCATGGATATGTTGTCACCCCTGAGAAGAAATTATTAAAGACAACATAAAAATAGTTTGACAATCCTGCATCTGTCATGTATAATTAACATGTATGCGCCACTAGCTCAACGGCAGAGCAGCGGACTCTTAATCCGTTGGTTGAAGGTTCAAATCCTTCGTGGCGCACCAACAACCTCCAGCGCACAAGCTAATCCACCGAGTCTCACAGGGCATCATACGGTATCACCAGGTGTCGAAAATGCTCGCAATATGCGAACAGTGGATGCAGAAATGCACCCAAAACGCACCCACCCCCCGACCGACGGGGAAGGGCGTTTTCAGCTGTGGCAGTGATGCGCCCACTTGCACCCAAACCTGTGAACAAAACTTCACTGGATTTTCCGTTACACCATCAATTAGACTATCGGTAGGGTGATGACACCTCAGAAGAATAACGACAAGGAGGCACCGGACGGACATGGCAGATGGACAGCAGAAGGCGAAGGTGATCAGCTTCATAAACTTCAAAGGCGGCGTGGGCAAGACCTCTAACACCGTCAACATCGCAGGGGAATTGGCTCTCAGAGGACATAGGGTGTTGGTGATAGACATGGACCCTCAGGCTAACGCTTCGGTGTGGCTGATGGGGAAAGACAGTTTCTTAGGTATGTACCGACCAGGAGCACCTCAACGAAAAACAGTTTACTACCTTCTTTCAGCAGTAAAGAAAAATGCCACCTACAATATTAATAGCGCTATTACTAAAAACGCTTGGGATGGTATAGATAATATTAAGATTGATTTGCTACCTGCTGATTACGGTAGCACTCCAAACAAGCGTGGACGATGTATAAAGTATTGAAAAAAAGTGGTTTATGTGTAATAATATTTGTATGTAATAACACATGCAGAAAGGAGAAAGACAT
>NZ_JABXWD010000091.1 GCF_019173545.1 Candidatus Magnetobacterium casense
CACTCCAGTCCGGCGTGGTCATATTGATTAAGCACAACAACAACGCCATACTACGAAGATATAAAAGTGGCTTAAATCCTGGCATCCACGGTTTATTGTGGTGCTACCAACCTTACCATTGGCTTCAATATTGTGACTATTTCATCACAGAAATATTTACAGGAAATTTTTTTCCGTCCGGTCAAATGCCCTATCCCTGCAAGTTGAACTATTATGGTGTTGCCGATTTGTAGTATAATCATAGGATATGGACAAGAATATAGATTCAGGATTGAGAAATACGTGGTCACGGGCACTGGTGGAGGAGCTGAGGGGGCCATGTTCAACTTTTATGGCAGGGGTGCCTCACCCCCTTTTATGGCAGGGGTGCCTCACCCCCTGGAGCGGAAAAGAAGGCAGCGATGGCAGATATAATATTAGTTGATGACGATCTTGGTCTCTGCCGTTCCCTGCAAATGCTCTTTGACAAGGACGCCCACAACGTCAGCATCACACACACGGGCACACAGGCCATCGCCCTCATAGGCGAAAACAACTATGACGTCATATTCACAGACCTCAAGTTGCCCGATATCAACGGTCTGGAGGTTGTAGCCTTTGCGAGGAAGCGACTGCCGGTGGCGGAGATCGTCGTCATCACCGGTTACGCCACCATAGAGACGGCGGTGGAGGCCATAAAGAGCGGCGCCTATGATTATCTGACCAAACCCCTGTCAATCGAAAAAGTCCGGATCACGCTTAAGCGTGTTATGGAAAAGATAGCGCTCACGCAACAGGTAGACCTCCTGCGCCAACAACTACAGGACTCCTTTTCGTTATCGTTGCCGGATGCCCCGGTATCGTTTGAGAGCATGGTGGGGCGCAGTCCGCGGATGCAGGAGGTCTTTAAGATAATCCGGCAGACTGCTCAGGGTGACAGTACCGTGCTGATTACCGGCGAATCGGGCACGGGCAAGGAGCTGGTAGCCAGGGCCATACACTTTAACTCACAGCGGCGCGACAATCGCTTTGTTGCCGTAAATTGTGCGGCGTTTTCCAGGGAACTCATAGAGTCGGAGTTGTTTGGGCATGTCAAGGGCGCCTTTACCGGAGCGATCAAGGACAAGACGGGGTTTATCGAAATGGCCTCCGGCGGAACATTGTTTCTGGACGAAATCGGTGAAACCACGACGGAGTTTCAGGCCAAACTCCTGCGGGTGCTCCAGGAGGGGGAGTACTACAAGGTCGGTCACGCCTCTGCCTCCAGGATGAATGCGCGGATAGTATCGGCCTCAAATCGCAACCTGGAAAAGGCCATCGCCGAAGGCGTCTTCAGAAAAGACCTCTTTTACCGTCTCAATGTCATCACGATAGAAATCCCGCCACTGAGGCAGAGGCGCCAGGACGTCCCGCTGTTGGCGTATCACTTTATGAAGAAATACGCCTCAGGGTTGACCGCCAAAGAGGTAACGGACATCGCCCCGGAAACCATAGAGGTGTTGATGCAGTACGACTACCCCGGAAACATCAGGGAACTGGAAAACGCACTCGAATACGCCGTCACTTTCACGCATGGCAGCCAAATAACCCCCGCGCACCTGCCCGCTTCCATCACCAGGGGGGTGACTCTGCAGGTGCCTCCAAAACTACCACAAAAGCCCCTGAAAACTGCCCTGTACGAATACGAAAAGTCGCTCCTGACTTCGGCTCTCAATCACTGCAATGGCAACATATCAATGGCCGCCAGACTACTGGACATAAGCCGTCAACGTCTCCAGCAAAAGATCAAGGAGTTCGCACTAAACCCTGAAGACGTCAAGAAAACATGATTACATCGTAATAGTTCACCTATACAATTGAAAGATTGTGTATATAGTGCGTTTCGATTGTATGTGATACAAAGAAAGAAAGGGGCGGAGCCGCTTCTTTCCCGCTCCAGGTCGCACCTGGCCCCTTCAGAACCCCCCGCAAGGGGACCAGTCCCCTTGACCCCGTAAAAATGCCACGTATTTTGTATTTAACCCAATCGAAATCTGCTATAATCCACCAAATGTCAACGTGCTCGGTCAATGTGACCACGTTTCAATGGAGTTGCTACCAGAATGTGGAGTTGCCCCTTTATTTCTTCTTCCTCTCCGCCTCAGCGAAGGACTCACTGGCTTCTCTGTGCCGCCCCAACCTCTTCAGGGCAAGGCCATTGTTGTAATGCAACTGCCAATTGCCGGGATCAACCCCGATGCCCTGCGAAAAGTAAACCAACGCCTCTTCGTACTTGCCCTCTGACACGAGGGACAGGGCTACGTACTGCAGGGCGTCAACATCACGGGGATTACTTACCAGGGCCTTTTGGGCATACTTGATGGCCTCGGCGTAGTTTTTCTGGCGCATAAAGGACAGGGCAAGCATCTTGTAAAAGTATGGATTACCACCCTTGGTCAGAAACGGGGTCGCCTTGAGAAAGTACTTTGCGGCCTCCTCGTACCTGCCTTGCGACAGAAGGGTGCTCCACATGTTGAAGTTCAAAAGCGGGTAATCGGGGACAATCTTCAGACCCATCGAAAACTGTTCAATGGCCTCATCGATCCTGCCGGTTTTTAAGAGATGCGTGCCGTAGTTGTTGTGTGCGACGTAATTGTTTGTTGTTACCTCCAGTGCGTGCTTAAACAACGCCCCCGAGTCGTGCCAGTGCTGCACCTGCCTGTGGGTCAGAACCGACAACGAGCCGATGACAACCACGCCGGCCAAAACTGCCCCGACGCTGCGCGACAACGACCACGACGAAACGCCATCTGCCAGGGCGGCAACCATCACAAATATGCCAATTGTGGGCACGTATGCGTACCGATCGGCTATCGGGGCAATGCTGACCTGGACTATCTGGATCACCGGCAACAACGTCACAAGATACCACAACCATCCAATCAGGAGATACGGCCTCCTGTGCCTTAGCATCACTACCACAACGCCCACACCAACAAAGAGCGCCAGCCGCACCACAAGTTCCCATGACAACGATAACTCCACGTAGGGATAAAAGGCCGCCAGTTTCGCAGGCCACAGCGTCTTTTCAACGTAGGAGGCATACGATTGCACCGCACTCAACAGACGAAACCACAACGATGTCACCGACAACGGGACAATGGTCTCGGCCCTGCTCTGTGCAATGATCGTGACAGCGGAGCTAATCAGGGACAGTGCAAACAACGGTGCCTTCTCCAGCGACAAGCGCCACAGACGCTGCCCAAAATGTTCCCCGTCAAATCGCCGCAACGGCCAGTAGTCCGCCAGCAACAGCACGGCGGGCAGCGTCACAAGCATCGGCTTGGACATCAGACCCAGGATAAGGAAGACCTTAATCATCACATAGCGTTTCCACGAAGGATGCTCAACGTAGCGAAAGTAGGCGAGCATCGTCAGCAGCCAAAACAGCGTAGACAACACGCTCTTGCGCTCCGATGCCCAGGCCACCGACTCCACGTTTAACGGATGCACGGCAAACAGAACGGCTACCACACCCGCCACTACAACAGGACGTGTCACTGCGCCACGGAGGATGTACATGAACAGGTAAAACAACACAATCGTATTTACCACGTGCAGCATCAGATTGGTCATGTGTATGCCCTGGGGGTTGACCCCGCCGTAGAGTTCGGTGTCGAGCATGTAGGACAACCAGGTCAACGGATGCCAGTTGGAGAGATAGAAGGTCGTAAGTGCCCACGTCATCCCCTCGGTTGTCAGGCCGCTTTTGACGTAGACGCTTTCGGTGAGGTATTTTTCGTCATCGTAGCTCACAAGGCCGTTGTCGCTCAGTGGCCAGTAGGCACACATGGTCAGGGTTATCAGGCAGAGGACGATTAGCAGGTTCAGATAACGGGTCTTGACTTCTTCAGTGGTCGGCACCACCTGTGGTTTTCCCCCGGAACTACTCACCGCCAAGACGCTGTGCCTGGAGCATGTGTGCCTGTGCCTCCTCGTTCCTGCCGGCCTTTCTGAGTGCGTAGGCCAGGTTCTTGTGCATGGAGGCGCTCTGAGGGGCTATGTCAACGGCTCGTGTAAAGGCATCAACGGCCTCATTCACCCTGTCAAGCCCCATAAGGGCAATGCCCAGGTTGTTTAACACCTCCGTATCCCTGGGGTGAATATCCAGGGACTTGTTGAGGTATATAACGGCATCCCTGTAGTTTTTTCGTTTCAGGTAGATCAACCCGAATCGCTTGCGTAACAGCGCCTCACCGTCAAAGAACATCAGGGGTTGACTCCGCACATAGTGTATCATGGCCTCTTCAAACTTGCCCTGTCTGGTGAGGGCATCCCCCATGCTGCCACGCAGTTCGGCGCTATCGGGCTTTAGCTCGATCCCCCTGGCAAAGTACCCGATGGACTCGTCTAATCTGTCATCGTCGATCAGGGCGTTGCCGTAGTTGTTGTAGGCCTGGTAGTTGTTTTCTACGGCGTCGATGGCGTGCTTAAAGAGCGTCAGGGAGTTCTTCCAGTGGCCGGTGTACGCCCACGTCAGGCTGCCGTAGAACACGATCAGCACGGCGGCGACTGTTGCCAGGACGGGTTTCTTGAACCGGTTGTTTTGCAGGAGTTCGGCGCCAGCCCATGCCATGATTATATATATCCCGATAAGCGGAACGTAGGTATATCTGTCTGCGATGGCCTCGCGCCCTGTCTGCACCAGCTTGATAACCGGCACCATGGTGCCCACGTACCACAGCCAGCCAATGATGAGGTATGGCCTCCGGGGGCCTGACACCAGTGCGTAGATGGTGATTGCCAGCAGGAGCACAAAGGCGGCAGACGGTTTCCACAGCGGCATGTCGTAGGGATAGGGGTAGAATATGGCCAGTTTGGTGGGATTTATCATCATGTACAGGTACTGCACGTAGTTGACCGTAGCCGTAAAGATTCGGTTTGCCAGTGGCAGCATACTCAACGGTTGTACGGCGTGTGCCTCCCTCTGCACCACGTAGGTTATCATACTGGACACCCCGGAGAGGACAAATAACGGTATCTTCTCTGCGATCCTCGGGTATGTGAACCGCTTTAACGGCCACACGTCCATCAGGATCAGGACAAACGGCAACGTAACAGCCATCGGCTTGGCCATGAGCGCCAGTGCAAACAGCAGCATGACAAGCAGGTATTTTCGCAGTCTTATTCCCGCAGAGGGTGCATCATCCTGACGCGCATAGTTGTGGTAGGAAAGCATCGTCAGCAGCCAGAACATCGTGCAGAGGACATTCTTACGCTCCGACACCCACGCCACCGACTCGACAGTCAGCGGGTGGACTGCAAACATGGCAGCGACAAAGGCACTCTGCCACCTCTTTGCCGTCATCCGCAACAGCACGTAGAACACAAGGACGGTGTTTATCATGTGGATGATGAGGTTTGTGAGGTGGTGTCCTCCGGGGTTGAGTCTGAAGACCGATACGTCGAGCATGTGCGAAAGCCATGTCAGCGGATGCCAGTTGACAAAGAACGTAGACCGAAACGCCCATAGTACCCCATCCACGCTAAGGCCGGTGTTCACCATCGGGTTATCCGTGACATACTGCGGGTCGTCGCAGTTGATGAAGTCGTTGAACCCAACCCTGTAGTACACGACAAGCGTCAACAGCAGCAGGGTCAGCACAATTGGCTTAGTGTCGTCTTTGTGGATAGCCATAACGATTAAGCAACTATCAGTTTCAATGGAACCGGTTTACCTGTCAGACCAGCGGTCTTGCTCACATATAACTTTTCTATGCCTATGATCGTGCAGTCTCTGTTTTTCTTGAAGATAACCCCTTCACCAGCCTCATCGCATATATATTCGTCGTTAGGGGCGCCGAACCATATGTCCATGGTATCGAGTTCCTTGTGGTAATAAACGGTCACTTTATCCATATCTCCTCACCATCTTTCATTTTGTTTGTCGGGTATGCTGTTATCGCAAATCCTTCTGCATATTCTCTTATATCCATCTTTCTCTCATATCACTGACTGACATAGTGTAAGCTAAGATAGATTCATTATGCAAGATATTTTTTATGGTATTTTCTTTATATTTCAAGGTAAACCCTCATGAATGGGGAACATATTCACTCCCGCACATGAAAATGTATTTTCACGGTAAACCGTCAATAGCAGATTTAGACCGAATTAAGTACAAAATATGTGGCTTTTTTACGGGGTCAGAGGGACAGGTCCTCTTGTGGGTGGGTCTGAGGGAGGGCAAAGCCCTTCTTCCTTAGCGATGATGGCTGACGGGATTGAGGAGTTCTATTGTCAGGTCTCCGAAGCCGAGGATTTTCCCGCCGTGTTCTTTCACGTGTTTTTCTGCATCCTGGCGGTCTGAGAATGGGACGAGCGGGTCACCCATTGCCCCCTTCCTTTGGCCACCGTAGGCGTAGAAGGCGCTCTTTGCGTCGATCCAGTGACCGGAGGGACGCAGCCAGTCCTCCTTGCCCATGTCGTTTACGTAAATGACCGCTATGCCCTTGGGACTGTCGGGCTGGAGGTAGAACGTAAACAAATCCACCGTACCACAGAACAGGTCATACCGACCGTTTGTGTAGATGATCTGTCCCTTTGCCCCGGGGAAATCCAGCAGGATCATTCGACACACACTGCAAAAGTGCTCCCGTGTCAGGGGCACAGGCCCCGGCTTTGTCTCCGTAGCCTTCGAACACCCCACAAGCAACATGCACACTACCACAAGCAACCTTAGCAGAAAGAAAAACGGGAAGCGCTTCTTTGAGTAGGATACCTTTAAAAGCCGAACGGATGCCACAAGCCGTCCCTACGTGTATGTATAACCCTCTTTATTTCGTTTAACGTTGCCACTATCACAAACCTTAGAAAAGGCGGCGGCCGGATTCGAACCGGCGCATAAAGGTTTTGCAGACCTCTCCCTTAGCCACTTGGGTACGCCGCCGTATATCGTACTTAAAAAGTATAACATACACGGAGGGCTTTTTTCAAGTTCATTATTTTTATTTTTATGCGACAAACCAAAACCGGACGTTACACTATGTATCTTATTGATGTAGCTCCTGGGGTGTTGGTGCCTTATCTTTTTTAATAATGAACACCAGGGGCAGGACACACAGCATGACCACAAATATCACATAAGCGGCGTCGTTAAATGCAAGGACGGCGGCCTGTTTGATGGCCTGTCCATAGATGATCCCGTCTGTCGTGTGTGCAGAGGCATAATCGCTGTATCCCTGGAATTTCAACATTCCGGCGATGTATGAAGCGGCCATCTGATAGCCTCTGTCAAAGGGGCTGAGGTGCTCAACAAGTTGAAGTTGATGACTCTGTGAGTGGCGCGAGACCATCGTCATCACAAATGCCACACCAACGCTACCTCCTACGTTTCTAAGCAGGTTGTATATCCCCGTGGCGTTTCCCATGTCCTCGCGTCTTATGCCCGACATTGTCATCGTCGTAAGTGGTATAAACAACAGTCCCATCCCAACCCCCAACAGCACCCGTGGCAAAAACACCGTTTTGAAGTCAACATACAGGTTTAGTTGCGACAGCAGATACGTCGAGGCGGCGGCGATCAAAATGCCTGCCGCCATAGGCCACCTGGGATTGATCTTGTTGACCAACACGCCCACAACGGGCATGGTAAGCAGTGTTGCAATGCCCCCAAGTCCCAGCACTTTGCCGGCCATTGTTGCCGTGTATCCCATGATGCTTTGCAGATATATGGGCAACAGGACAATGCTGGCAAAGAGATTAAAAAATGCAAAAAACATGACCACATTGCCGGTGGTAAAAGAGACGTTGCTGAACACCTTTAAGTTGATGATTGGTGATTCTGCGAAATACTCCACGACGACAAACATGATTATGGATACAACCGAAACCACCGTCAACCAGAATATGTAACCGGAAGCGAACCAGTCCTCTCCCTGCCCCTTTTCAAGGACAATCTGCATCGATGCAAGTCCCACGACAAGCAGTGCCAGCCCAAGGTAATCGATACTCATCCGGGTCCTCTGCATGTATGGTGGGTCCGTGATGCAGACCATGCACATTATTATGGAGAGTATTCCGATGGGGATGTTGATGAAGAATATCCACTGCCATGCCCAATTATCCGTGATCCATCCACCCAACATCGGACCAACAATGGGGCCAAACATCACCCCCACGCCAAAGAGCGCCATAGCCGTTCCATGCTGGTTGTGCGGGAAGGCCTCAAGCAAGATGGCCTGCGACAGTGGCTGAAGCGCCCCACCACCGATGCCCTGGATGATTCGGAAGATAACCAGGCTTTGCAGGTTCCATGCCGAACCACACAGGAACGAACTGACCGTAAAAACCGATATGGACAGTATCAGATAGAACTTCCTGCCCAGCATCCTGCTCAACCACCCCGTCAACGGTATAATGATGGCGTTTGAGACAAGGTAGGCCGTAATAGCCCATGTAGCCTCATCAATCCCCGCCGACAGACTGCCCCGTATGTGCTCAAGTGAGACGTTGACAACAGAGGTGTCGATTATCTCAATCAGCGTTGGCAGCATGACGCTTATGGCAACAATCCACTTATTCAAGGCAGCAGTACACCCCTTAAGCCACTATACGCATACATCAGGCCGGTTATTTTTGGAGCATGGTCACATTGTTTAATGATTGTCACAATGGCATATATAAACTCCATACTTTGTTTATATCAAACCCCTGTCCTCTTTGTCAACATATCATACCAAGTTGCATCCAAAGAGGTATATTGTTGTTTAATGGGGTCAAGGGGGCTGGCCCCCTTGCGGAGGGTTCTGAAGGGGCCAGGTGCGACCTGGAGCGACAAAGAAGCGGAGCCGCCCCTTTTTTTTCTCTTACGCTTAACTCAGGACAATCGCATGGGATATTTTTGACAACGGTGAAAAACTAATGTTAGATTAAATCACAATGGGCTTGATATCACAAAATCAAAAGGCAGTGGTAGCGGATTTGTCTGGCAGCCACGGGCGCTCATGAGGGGGCTTGCTTGAGCGGGGACTTCCGGGTGACGTTTCTCAACCCGCCTTTTCTGAGGCGTTTTTCGCGTAGCCAGCGCAGTCCTGCCGTTACCAAGAGCGCCACGCTGTACTATCCCATGTGGTTATCCTATGCCGCAGCAACAGTTGCCGGGGCGGGATTTGATATAGACCTCATCGATGCCCCCGCCGACGACATCAGCATCGGCGGTGTTACAGGCAGATTGCGTGCATTTGCCCCACGCCTGATAGTCGTTGATACCAGCACACCGAGCATATACAACGACGCTGCCATGTGTGCCCCTCTCAAGGAGGCGCTGCCCGATAGCTTCATCGTGATGGTTGGTACGCATGTATCCGCACTTGCACGGGAATCGCTCATGCTACAGAGGGCCGTTGATGCCGTAGCCGTCGGCGAGTACGACTACACGCTGAGGGAGCTTGCCGTAGCACTGAGCCAGGGAACGTCTCCGGCGGAGGTCAAGGGGCTTGTGCTGAGGGATGTCGGCCAGGATGGTGAACGTGATGGCTGCTTTACAGATACCGGAAGACGACCGTTGATAGACAACCTCGATGACCTGCCATTTGTCAGTCCCATGTACAGGCGATTCCTTAATCCCCGCAATTACTTCAACCCCAACGCCCTCTACCCCATGGTTACAATAACGACCAGCCGAGGATGCCCTTTTGAGTGCATCTTTTGCCTGTATCCACAGACGATGATGGGACACAGGGTCAGAACTCGCAGCATCGACAACGTCATTGCCGAAATGCACTATATCGTTGAGGCCTTTCCGGAGGCAAAGGCAATATTCTTTGAGGACGACACCTTCACCGTAAATGCAAACCGTTGCAGGATGCTCTCTGAAACGATAATCAAAGAGGGTCTGAGGATATCCTGGAGCGCCAACGCACGCGCCGATCTCACCTATGACACGATGGCGGCAATGAAGGCCGCCGGATGCAGGGCATTGTGTGTGGGGTTTGAAAGCGGCAGTCAACTGCTCCTTGACGGTATGAAAAAGCGGGTCAGCATAGAGGTCATGCATCGCTTTATGCGAGACGCCCGCAGGGCCGGGATATTGGTCCACGGATGCTTCATGGTAGGACTGCCCGCAGAGACCACCGCCACGATGCAAGAGACCCTGGCCCTTGCCAAGTCGCTAAACCCCGACACCGTGCAGTTTTATCCCGTGATGGTCTACCCGGCAACTGTAGCATACAACTGGTACAAGCAGGAGGGATTGTTGCAAAGTCAGGACTTCTCTGCGTGGCTGACCCCCTCGGGGTTACACAACACGGTTATCAGGACACACGCACTGTCTTCGGAACAGCTTGTCCGCTTCTGCGATCATGCCAGGAGGCAGTTCTACCTGCGCCCTCGTTATATTGCCTACAAGTTGTGGCAGTCTTTGGGGAGTGCTCATGAGTTGCAGAGAAACCTCAAGTCCGCAAAGACGTTCATACGGCACCTCATGAGGGGCTCAGATGTGTAACGGTTGTCTGAGAAGCAAAAGATAAGAGAGAGGGCAGGAGAAGGGAATATCCCCATCGAATCTTTTATAACTTATACCGTAGGCTCTATACTCTGCATTGTTGGCGGCATTGACATAATTATACCAAAGATGTGCTATCCTATATCATGATTGTAAAAATGAAAATCGTATGAAATGTTTATTTGAGGTGATAAAATGAAATTTAGGTGTTTTAGTTTTGTGTTGTTTTTAGTATTTGTATCTGGAAGTGCCTTTGGTGATTGCACCATCTCTCAGACGTCTCATGGAGCAGCTTGGACGGTTGGTAGTACAGCGGTTGGAGGGTCGTTTACTGCAACATGTGCGGATAATTTAACCTCTATTGTCGTTTATCCCAATACTACCACTGCCAGTACTTTACCGTGAAAATCTTATTGAGTTAAGACACAAAACTCCCCCTCACCGTCCATGACAGTTTTTTTTGCGATGATTCTATGTCTTATTCCTTACATATCCAAATTT
>NZ_JABXWD010000092.1 GCF_019173545.1 Candidatus Magnetobacterium casense
AAGACGGGTTCAGTGTTAATGGCCGGCAGGGCAGCGTTGCGCACCGGCTCAGGGCTGGTGACCATCGGGGTGCCAGAGACGCTGATGGACGTGTATCAGACAAAGGTGCTTGAGGAGATGACCCTGCCATGTGCAAGCAACAGCAAGAAGGGGTTTTCAAAAGACGCCCTGCCACAGATACTTGATTTTCTGGGCAAGAAGTGTGATTGTCTGGCCATTGGTCCGGGCATGGGCGTGGATGACGATACGGTTGAGATCATAAGGGGTGTGATAGAGAGGTCTCCGGTGCCGGTGATTATAGATGCCGACGGTATAAACAGCCTTGCAATGCTTGACTATACGGAGAGGTTGGGTGTTTTGAACACCTCTCGTTCGCCTGTCATAATAACGCCTCATGCAGGTGAAATGGCTCGTCTGTTGTCGGAGGGGCCGGGGGAACTGACCTCCTTGATTTCCGACATAGAGTCTGACAAGATAAACTGTTCGGCGCGCTTTGCCACCGCCTCCACCGCCTATGTAGTGTATAAGGGCGCTCCAAGCGTGACAGCCGATCCGGAGGGCAAAACCTTCGTAAATCCATCGGGGACGGCTGCAATGGCCAAGGCCGGTTCCGGGGACGTCCTGACGGGCATCATTGCCTCCTTTGCCGGTCAGGGATTGCCTCCGTTGTATGCAACACTCCTGGGGGTCTACGTCCACGGTCTTGCCGGGGAGTTGGCCGCTGAAAGAGCGGGGTTGCACAGCACGCTTGCAAGTGAGATCATCGACAGCATATCACAGGCATTGAATCTGCTCATGGAGATGTAAGAAGAAGAAAGACAAATAAGGGGGCGGTATGTTATGAAATGTGACTTTGCCAATCTATATTTTTTGTAATAGTTCACCCCCCTAAGAAGAAGGAAAGAAAGGGGCGGCTCCGCCCCCCTTCAGAACCCCCTGCAAGGTGGCCAGCCCCCTTGACCCCTTCTTACCTTGTTGACATTGGGTTGATTATACACAACATTTCAATTGTATAGCTGAACTATTACTATTTTTTTTACAATTCACTGCAGAACATCTCTTGACCAATGTACTGGTAAAAGTATATCCTCAAATAGTGATGAAGAAACTATGGTCTGGCAGGTTTACCGCTGGTGTGGCGGCCAGCGTGGAGGGCTTTACGGAGTCCATATCGTTTGACAAGCGACTCTGGCCCTACGACATTGAGGGGACTACTGCGCACGTGAAGATGCTGCAAAAACAACGCATCATAACCGATGTCGAGGCCCAAGCCATATTGACAGCGCTGGAGGAAATCGCCGAAGATATCCGCAACGGACGCTTCACCTTCAGACAGGAACTTGAGGACATCCACATGAATATAGAGGCCGCCCTGATAGAAAAGGTCGGAGATGCTGGCAGAAAGGTGCATACCGCCCGCTCGCGCAACGACCAGGTAGCCCTCGATATCAGACTCTATCTCAGGGACGAAACCCGTGAGGTGAGCCGTCGGATTGAGGCATTTATCGATACCCTTGTGGATATCTCCGAGGGACACATAGATACCATCATGCCGGGTTACACGCACATGCAGCGGGCACAACCGGTCTCCCTGGCACAACACCTACTGGCCTATGCACAGATGCTCGTGCGTGACCGGGAGAGATTTGAGGATGCTTTTAAGCGGATCGACACCCTGCCCCTGGGCGCCTGTGCCCTTGCCGGAACCACTCTGGATATCGACAGGGAGTATGTAGCCCAACTGCTTGGCTTTGGACGTATCGCAGATAACTCCATGGATGCCGTTTCAGACAGAGACTTCATCGTTGAGTTCATATCGGATGCTGCCGTTGTCATGATGCACCTCAGCAGGATGGCCGAGGAGATAGTTCTGTGGGCTAGTGTGGAGTTTGGCTTCATAGAAATCGCCGATGCCTTTACCACCGGTTCAAGCATCATGCCACAGAAGAAAAACCCCGACGTGGCCGAACTAATCAGAGGAAAGACCGCAAGACTCTACGGCTCCCTGATGAGTATACTGACGCTGATGAAGGCGCTTCCCATGACCTACAACAGGGATATGCAGGAAGACAAGGTAGCCCTCTTTGACGCCGTTGATACGGTTAAGGTATCCCTGGAGATCATAAACGAAATGATGCAAAATGTTAGATTCAACAACGTTCGCATGTATGAAACCGCAGCCGGAGGTTTTTCCCTGGCCACAGACCTCGCCGAGTATCTCGTCAGAAAAGGCGTACCCTTCAGGAGCGCACACGAAATAACCGGCAGAATTGTCAGACACTGCATCGACAACAACAAAAAAGAACTAACCGAATTAACACTGGAGCAGTTCCACGGTTTTTCACCACAGATAGAGGCCGATATATACAATGCCCTGACACTTGAGAGCTCCATTGCCAACAAAAGGGCCTACGGTGGCACCTCACCCCGGGAAATAAAAAACCAGATCGACAGATTAAGAAAACTCCGCAAAGAGACTCCCTAATGCGAAATACATTGCAAAAGGCATTGCAAGCCGTCCTGATTGTCACACTGAGCCTTTCTCTCTGTGCGTGTGGCAAGAAGGGGCCTCCGACGTTAAAGAATAAAGAAAAGAGTGAGAGCCCTGTCAGGCAATCCACTGATTAACACCTGTGGCCGATTCCACCAGTGAAGGTAGTGATAGGAATCGACCCTGGCAGTATAGTGTGTGGCTATGGAGTGGTTGCCAAAAAGGGGCACGAACTCCATTATGTTACCTCCGGCGATATCCGCATGTCAAAGGGCAAGCCCCTGGAGCTAAGATTAAAGCAGTTGTTTGAAGAGCTGAGGGCAGTTATAAGGGATGTACGCCCCGATGAGGCAGCCATAGAGAAGGTGTTCTATGCACGGGGTAAGCAGGCTGCGTTGCACTTGGGACATGCGCGTGGTGTGACCATGCTGTCAGCCGCCATCGAGGATGTCCCGGTTGTCCAGTACAGCGCCCTGGAGGTCAAAAAGGCCGTGGTGGGCTATGGCAGGGCCGACAAGGACCAGGTAATAAAAATGACCAGACTGATCCTTGATATTGGCGCTGAACTCACCTCAGACAGTGCCGATGCCCTTGCCCTTGCCCTCTGCCACCTCAACTCCATCAATATTTTTAAAGCACTATCGGGTGTATAAATTGTATCCTCTAAGAAAAGCATGGTAAGATGGGGTCAAGGGAGCTGGCCCCCTTGCAGGGGAGGTCTGAGGAGGGGGCGGAGCCGCCCTCCTTCTTTCTTTTACCATGCAATATAAAGAGGATACTATAAAGCGACCATGTTGAAGCAGGTACTTGATAGCTTTTATGCCGGGTTTGACTTTAAAAGAGGCATCTTAAATGACCCGGTAGAGTTTCCCCATCGCTACACCGACCCCATGGATATTGAGACGGTGGCGCTTATTGCCTCCTCATTTGCCTACGGTAAGGTGGAGTTGTTTAAGTCTGTAACAGAGTCGATCCTCTCCAGGATGGGACAGAGCCCGGCGGCATTCCTGTACGACTTTGATGTGAGAAGGCAGCGGGATAACTTTGAATCCATATACTACCGTCTGAACAAGGGTAAGGACATATGCGCCCTGCTATACCTTATCCATAAGGTGTTACGGCGCAAGGGGTCTGTCAAAGCCGCATTTTTAAGACATGACTACCAGAAGTCTCCACTGCTGCCCCCCAAGGTCGGGGGAGATTTGGTGTACAACATGCTTGCCAGGTTTACCGATTACGTGGGCGAAATCGACACGACAGCCGTCTACGGAGCCAATATCCGACCTACCGGGCTTTTGCAGTTGTTTCCCTCTCCGTATAAGGGCAGCGCCTGTAAGCGTCTGAATATGTTTCTGCGATGGATGGTGAGGGACAAGGATACAGACTTCGGACTATGGGGGGAGGTACCCAAGAATGCACTCATTATCCCGCTTGATACGCATATCGCCAGGGTAGGACGCTGCCTGGGATTCACAAAGAGAAAGACCAACGACTGGAAGACTGCTCTGGAGATCACGGATGCCTTAAAGGCCTTTGACCCCGATGACCCGGTCAAGTATGACTTTGCCATGTGTCACCACGGCATATCCGGTTACTGCAACCCCGCACAGGGACAGACTAAGTGCAACGACTGCCCATTCAGGCCACATAAAGCTGGGATCGTATGACGGCCCCGTACAACGGAGTATGGCCAATAGACTTCCTACAAAACAAACAGCTTGACACCGGAGCGCTGATCGTATAAAATTAGATACTGATACAATGGCGATTTACACCATATGAGGATACCAGGATGGCAGTGCATCACGCAATAGGCTCCTCCGGGCGGTTTTAAGTTGCCACCGGACAGACCTTGAACACAAACGGAAAGATAGCGCTGTCGGCCTTTGTCATGTCCGTGGCCACGTTTATAAGCCGCGTGCTTGGCTTTATACGGGACATGATCGTGGCACGGTTCTTTGGTGCATCGGAGGTGTCTGACTCTTTCTTCGTTGCCTTCAGAGTGCCCAATCTCCTGAGGGAGCTGTTTGCCGAAGGCTCCATGTCAAGCGGCTTCATACCCGTGCTGACACAGTACAGGACAAACAAGGGTGAAGCAGAAGCAATTGACCTGGTCAGGGTGACGTTTACCTTTATCGTCGTAGTCATCGGGCTTCTGTGCGTGCTTGGAATTGTTTTTGCCGAGCCAATCGTAAGACTCATAGCGCCCGGATTTGCCAACGATCCGGCCAAGTTTGCCGGCACCGTTACACTGACGCGGACGATGTTTCCGTTTTTGCTGTTTGTCAGCCTCTCTGCCCTGACCATGGGCGCCCTTAACACAAAGAAAAAGTTTTTCGTACCCGCTATGGCCTCGGCGAGTTTTAACGTTGCCATAATCGTCACCATCATCGCCTTCTATGACCGCTTCAGGGAACCGGTGATGGCCGTTGCCGTGGGGGTTACGGTAGGGGGACTGGCACAGTTTATATGGCAGTTGCCCATATTCTTTAAGAACAACTACTCGCTGCGACCAAACTTCCGCTTCTCACATCCCGGCTTAAAACGGATCGGTGCGTTGGTCTTTCCTGCGGCGGCGGGCACGGCCGTGGCACAGCTCAACATCTTTATGAGCACAATACTGGCCTCCTACCTGCCCACGGGGAGTATCACGTACCTGTACTATGCCATGCGCCTGATCCAGTTTCCGGTGGGGATATTTGGCGTGGCCATGGGGATGGCCGTTTTGCCGGCGCTGTCCGAGCACGCCTCACGGGGCGACTTTGAAACCCTCACCGGGGACTTTGCCTTTTCGCTCAAACTCCTCTTTGCTATAACGGTGCCATCAATGGTGGGACTGATCGTGTTGGCAGAACCTATTGTGAGTACATTGCTACAGCGCGGCCAATTTGACCACGCCGCAGTAGTGTCAACGGCATCCGCCCTGGTGTGCTACAGCATGGGTATTTGGGCAATGGTTGGGGTCAGGGTGGTGGCATCGACGTTCTATGCCATGCAGGATACCAAGACCCCCGTAAAGACCGCCATTGTTTCGGTGCTGGTAAACATCCTCCTGAGCATCATCCTGATGCAGTCCCTGTCACATGCAGGGCTTGCGCTGGCAAATGCCCTGGCATCGATGCTGAATTTTTCGTTGCTCTTTTACATGCTCAGGGGCAGGCTCCTGACACTTGACGCCGGGGATATCGGTGTGGCCTTTGTCAAGACGTTGACCGCTTCGGTGGTAATGGGGGCAATGGGATGGTATATGGTCAAACTCTGGCACTGGGACTCGGGGGACAGCGGGTTTAGTAAGGCGGCATTTTTAACTTGCACTATTGCGTTGTGTGTGGTAGCATATACGGTGGTTGCATGGGCACTTAGGAGCGAAGAGATACGCTATATCTTTCAGATGGTCATGGCCAGGATGCGGGGCAGAAGATTAAAACATCAGGAGGCAGCAGATGGATAGAGTACGGGAAATCGTATCTGATGAGTTATTTGCATGGATCAGGCAGATAAGACGGACAATACACGAGGAGCCGGAGGTCGGCTTTAAAGAATACAAGACCGGTGAACTTATCGGCAGGTACCTTGACGGGCTTGGCATAGGGTACATAAGCGGAGTGGCAAGGACTGGCATAGTTGGGAGGCTGGTCACCGATGAGAGGCGTCCAACCGTGGCACTGAGGGCGGATATGGATGCACTGTCGTTGACGGAGGAGACGGGTCTGCCTTTTGCGTCGAAGGTCAAGGGTGTTATGCACGCCTGCGGGCACGATGGCCATGTGGCAATGCTGTTGGGCGCAGCCAGGATATTAAAGGAAAACCCACCGCCGGGCAATGTCGTCTTTATCTTCCAACCAAACGAGGAAGGCTCCGGGGGGGCAAGGCCAATGATAGACGAAGGGGTTACCAAGGGCATTGACGCCATATATGCCGCACACCTGGACAGTCACTACGCCACCGGAGAGATAGCCATAAAGCCGGGAGTCAACTCGGCATACACGGACACCTTTGAGGTGCAAATTGTCGGCAGTGGCGGACACGGCGCCAGACCACATGAGGCCGTGGATGCCCTGATGATAGCCTGCCAGATTGCCATACAGTTTCAGTTGATAGTGTCGCGTGAGCTTGATCCGTTGCAGCCGGCGGTGTTGACCATAGGGCAGTTACATGCCGGCACCGTTTCAAATGCCATCGCCGAACGGGCGCTGCTGCGGGGCACCATCCGAACCACCAGTGACCACATCAGGAAACGTATCATCGAGCGGATGAATGTCATAGCCACAGCCTTCTCAACCCTCAACAATGCCTATTTGGAGGTCAGACACTTTGAGGGATATCCCCCCGTGGTCAACCACCAGCGGGAGTATGAGATTGTCCGGGAGGTGGCCGAAAACCTCATCGGTAGCGAAAAGATAATCGACATACCACTGCCCAGCATGGGTGGGGAGGACTTCAGTTACTTTCTCAGGGAGGTGCCGGGCTGCTTTTATCGCATCGGGGCAAGCATCGGCTCACCACCGGGAACCCCCTTGCACTCACCACACTTCGACTTTGACGAGGATGCCCTCCGCATCGGCGCAGCATTTATGGCTGAACTTGCCGCCACCACACTCAGAACAATACAATAAGCACTCCCGAACAAGGAGGGGGATCACTTGGGAAATGCCTTTTCTATGGTATCTCTTATTCTTAGCTCCCTCTTATCGCCCTTCTCTTTCCACTCTGTGTAGTTGGCCTTTGCCTTTGCTTCGAACTCGTCATAGACCTGCTCTACATTGATCAGGGATATTGTGACAAGGGTTCTCTTGGGATTGATGTCTTCGCTAAAAGAAACGTTAAAGACGTAGCATTTGCTTTCGTGTATGATGTTGTATGTAAACACATATCGTTCCCATTTTTGCAGGGCTTGTTCACCGGAGAAAAACTCCTTTTCATCCGGGGTGCCGTATCTATTTTCAAACGCAAGGGATAATTCCTTTGCGTAGTGCTCCTGTTCATCGTTAACGATCACGCTTGAAATTCCAAACACCTTGTTGTCAACAACTTCGATGCCATAGAGGCCGGCTAATTTCTGGTCTGCCATGGATTTTAAGAAAGTTGCGATAATCTTTTTAAATTGCGCCTGATGGTATTGTTTAGGAATCTTACTGGCTATCGGAGGTAAGACACCGAAGGCCTTTTCTTTTTCGTCGTAAGGTTCCAGTTTTTCGGATGCTATAATATCACCCGGAGTCATTTTTTGTCTTGCCTGCAGTTCAGAGTCAATCTTATATGTCTTAATCAGCGTGCTTATTTTGGGTTGATTCTTGTGTAAATTCCTAAACGAATGTCTTGTCTCTGCCAGTGCTCTCGATGAAATTGCACCCTGCAGGCAGCACAGGGCAACAGTAACAACTGCCACAATTAACAGTCTTGCCTTCACATCTTTCAGCTTCATTATAATTACCTCCAAAATGGCTTATTTATCGCCTTAGACGCAGAGTAAATACCCCACGCACAACAGACACTTTAATCTGAAGCCTAGTTAGTATTGCAGCACTATTGCTAGTTTGTCAACAGAAAAAGATTTCAACCTTGTAAACCCCCTTGTTAATAATCTACACTATAAAAGTACGCAATGAGTGAAAGACACCGGATAGGCCTATACGGCGGTACATTTAACCCCATCCATGTAGCGCACTTAACGGTGGCACAGGAGATATGGTTGCATTGCCGACTTCAGCGGGTCATCTTTATCCCTTCGTACAACCCTCCGATAAAGCGGGAAGGCATTGTGTCCTTTGCCGACAGGGTTGCGATGATTGAGATGGCCATCGGGGATAGTCCATATTTGCAGCTATCCGAGGTGGAGGCCGGGCGACAGGGGCCTTCCTATACCCTCCTGACCCTCATGGATATGCGAGCGCAATTTCCGGGCAGTGAGTTGTTTTTCATTGCAGGGATAGACACCTTCCTGGATTTGCCCAACTGGCACCTGCCTCAACAGATCGTTTCAACTACCAACTTTATCGTGACAACAAGGCCCCCCTGGCATGCGACGGATTTGCTGCAATCACCGTTTGTTCAGACGCCGGAGGAAGCCTTGGTGGGGTTTGAAGGTGCCGGTCACACATCCATAGAGTTACCGGTCAGGGGCGGTAACAGCCTCATTCTCTGCAAGGTTACACCCCTGGAGATTGCCTCTTCAACCATCAGGGAGTTGACCCGTCTGGGCAAGGACACGACACACCTCCTGCACCACAACGTGCATACATACATAAACGTCAAGGGGCTGTACAAACAACCCACCAGTGTCTGACTTAATGCGGGGGTGCGTGGTCTATAGCGACAACCGGCGTATTATCGGGAGCAGTTGAACGAGGTCATTTTCGATTATGAAGTCGGCCCCTCTCAGCGTCTCAATTGGCCTGTACCCGTAGGCTACGGCTACGGTTGTGGCCCCGGCCCCTCTGCCTGCCTCGATGTCGTAGCTGCTATCGCCTACCATAAGGGTTTCCTGTGGGGAGACCCCAAGTATTTCCATCGTCTTGAGCACCGGCAGGGGGGATGGCTTGCGTTGAGTAAAGGTGTCGGAGCCACTGACCAGGTCAAAGTAGTGCGCCATCTCAAGCCCTGACAGCAGTTGCTCAGATAGCGCCTTCGTCTTGTTGCTGACCACTGCCTTCTTGCAGGCGGATAACGCCTCAAGGGTCTCTATGACCTTATCGTATGGCCTCGTGTAGTCCATGACGTGCTGCAGGTAGTAGTTGACGAAGACCTCCAGCATGGCGTCCTGCTTTTCAACGAGTCTGCCACCCGATGCCTTCGACAGCAGATTACCCACGCCCTCGCCAACGTAACCCTTGACCTCCTCTGCGGTCAGCCCAGGCAAGCCAAAACAGGTCATGGTGTAATTGACCGCCTGTGCTATATCCGCTATCGAATCAACCAACGTGCCGTCAAGGTCAAAGACTATCAGTTTAACTTGCATTTGTTCAGGTAAGGGCCTCAGTGCCCGCTACTCACCCAACAGCGTAGTGAAGGTGCTGTGGTGCTGTTCTTCCTCTGCCAGTATCTGCTCAAAGAGTATCCTGGTTGTGGAGTCGGCCTCATCATTGGCCAGCTTGATGATCCTTTTGTATAGCTCAATGGCGGCCAGCTCCTCGTTGATATTCTTTTGGAGCATCTCCTGCTCGGTGCCCTCGATGTCAGCCACATCAGGTATCGTAGTTGGTACCCTGCCCAGATAGTGCAAGCGTTCCGCTATCTTTTCGGCATGAATCATCTCGGCAATAGCTATCGCCCTGAACTCTGCGCCTATGAACTTCGCTCGCTTGCCCTTGATCATTATATGCTGAAACATGTACTGGATGCTCACCTTTAACTCCCTTGCTATGGCCTGGTTCAACATGTCCATCAGTGCATTGCTTGCCATAAAAAAATCCTCCTTATTGTTTTGTCTGTCACTTTTGTATCGTATCATTTGCTCCTTAAAGATTATAATAAGATTAATCCAGACAAGTCAATTGAAAAAATTCTTGACAGGAATTCATAGATATGATATAATAATTGGCATGTATTTAGCTGATTTTATGAAAATCAAAGAGACAAAAGGGACGACTCGACCATGTCGTAAGCATAGTTTTGCCCGTTTGTATGCCATACAATATCAAAAGTCATGTGTTATGAGTTATTGTCCTGCCAGAAATTATAGACACACATGAATGTTATAGATAAGGTAATAGCCTGGTTGCAGGCAGAGATAGACAAGCTCAAGCGTCTGAAGAAAACGCAAGGCGCTGAGGATAGTACATCGGAAATTGATATCGTCCAATCTCTGTATGTTAAGCTGAGGGCGGACTACGACAACCTCGTCAACAACTACACCAGCCTGCAAGACAATCACATGCTGGTGACAAAACAGTTGTCGAAATTACGCGTAGGGATAGAGAACTTTAAGGAACTCAACTCGGGTCTGCGCAAGGCCTCTGAAACCAAACGGATGACCATTGACAGACTACAGCAGGAACTCCGGTTTGCACAGTCTCAGTATGACAGTTGCATGGCCAGGTTGCATAGTGAAATAGACTTGGCCAAGAGTGAAAATGCCACGTTGCAACAGAAACTCATGGAGAGAGAGGCTTACATCGCTCAGTTACAGATTCATTGCCACGATACTGACCATCAAACACCAACAGACCAGGGCGATGTTGTGGCAGTACAGCCGAAACCGCCGGAAGTAACAGAGCAGCCAGGAGAACCGGCTCGCATAAAAGGCAAGTTTGACCCCCTGTGGTATGACGAGTATCACCGCAGAAATAACGCCAGAACCCCAAAGGACAAAGACTATCTGAGTCTGCGGGCATTTGCCAGGGAAAAAGGCGTAGACA
>NZ_JABXWD010000093.1 GCF_019173545.1 Candidatus Magnetobacterium casense
GAAATAATGGGGTCAAGGGGACTGGTCCCCTTGCGGGGGGTTCTGAAGGGGGGCGGAGCCGCCCCTTTCTTTCTTGTATGCAGGCAATTTTGATACCCGAAAAAACTCGAATCCGATCAGTATATCAGCAAAGATGTTTTCGATATGTTAACAGATACACGAAAGCAGATGTTCCACAAGGAAGAAGAAAAGATAAACGACACAACGTGTTACACATACGAAGAGAAGCTATGAACCATATGAGTATTCCTCTGACAACAAAGCAGAAGAGACTGTGTTGAGCTTCCGATGACCCTCCATGTAAAAGAACTTGACAGTATATATATAAGTGTAGTATTCTTTATGATGATGGTGTTGTAAACTGAAGGGAGACTTATGAGAAAATGAACGACAATGATTATATAAATCGGCTTAAGTTTTACCAGGACTTATTGCGTAGCGAACAGACTAAGATTAATCCGGATTACGATAAGATTATCGTATATAAAGAACGCATCAACTACATGGAAAAGATTCTTTCTGCAAACGTGCTTGGTATGGGTAGTTCAAATGCTGCCGACACTTTGTCAAATGTAGCAGCACCACCAGCAATAAATAGTGACCCGGCAAAACAATCAATACATGATTTGTTTGCTAATCTGAGTTTTCATCAACAACAAAAGGTCATTCTCAAGTTGATTGAGCAAAACGAAAAGACAGACATGAAAAAGGCTATACTTATCGTGCAGGATTTAGGTGCTCATTCAAAAATAGTTGCAGGCCTGCCCGATATGATATCGCGCTATAAATTCAAACAGTTTATAGCAGATATTGAAATTAAACTATACGATAAACATAACATCAAAAAGGGGCAGCTTGCAGGTGATGGAAGGTTTAACGTTTGCTTTAATAGAGATGACAAGAAAGCAGACACGTGGGTTTCAGAGGTCATTGACTATTGCTTTGGTATGATTGATGGCATAAGGGAGATAAGCAAAATCAATAGAGTATATGCCCCTCTTTATATCCGTTTTGGGCTACACGCAGGTAATATACAATGGGATGCTAATCTGCCGTCGGAGGAAAACATTGCAATAATAACATCGCCGGAGGCAAATCTTGCAGGGCATCTTGAAAAAGAGGGAAAGAAGTATAGAAAAGGCGATGGCTCCATCATTATTATCAGCAAAGACGTCTTCGATATGTTGTCAAATACACGCAAACAGATGTTCAAAAAGGAAAAAGAAAAGATAGACGACACAACATGTTACACATACGAAGAGAACCTATAACCATATGGATGCTCCCTTGACAAAGTGGGAGATACGGGGCTGCGTTTCCGAAGCGTAATCTCTGCCGTTACCCTGGCACGGACAGCCACAGGTCAGAATCCTGGTCGAAATTACCCCGGTAAAAAAAAATCGTCCGTTTCCCTTTGGGCACCCTTCCCTGTTGACAGCCCTTCTATAGTACTTCGAGTTGGTGTATCATGGTCTCTATGACCCTGAAGCCGCTTCTCCAGAGGGCCGGGTCCGAGATGTCGATACCGACCTCATTTAGTATGTGATCGGGGCTTTTTGAGCCGCCGTAGGAGAGTATCTTCAAAAACAGCGGCTTGAACTTCTCACCTTCCTCCTTGTACCTCTGATACAGGGCAAGGGAGAGGAGTTCACCAAAGCAGTAGGCATAGCAGTAAAACGGAGTGTGATATATGTGCGGGATCGCCATCCACTCGAACCTGAAGTCCTTGCTGACGTCCACGGCGTCGCCAAACTGTGCCGAAAGGGTTGACATGTAGAGGGCATTGAGGTCTATTTCACCCTCGGAGAAAAGACGGTGCGCCTTCTGTTCAAAGATTACAAAGTATGCCTGCCTGATAACGGTGGCATAGATGTCATCTATGGCGTTTTGGAGGATTTCGCGTTTTACGTTTCTGTCGGTTTCGGTAGCCAGGAGCCTTTCGGTCAGGAGCATTTCGGAAAACACGGAGGCCGTTTCGGCAAGCGGGAGGGTTGCGTTGTACGTAAGGACGCTGTGCTCATGAGCCATGAGTGCATGTACGGCGTGTCCCATCTCATGTGCAATGGTGGCAACCTGACGCGGTTGGCCGTTGTAGTTGACAAGCACCCAGGGCAGTAGTGTTGGCAGGGCACTGTAGCAGAATGCCCCTCCACGTTTATTGGGACGGTCTTCGCTGTCAACGTGCTGCTGTTCAAAGACGCGGTGGACCAACACCTCTAACTGCGGGGAAAACTCCCTGAAGGTGTCCAGAACCATAGCCACGGCATCGTGATAGGCAATGGTCTTGTGTGGTTTATTATCCTGATTGTCGGAGGAGGCGTAGCAGGGGGCATAGATGTCATAACGCTGCAACTTGGGCGTGTTTAACATGCGCCCCTTGAGCTTGAAGTAGCGTTGAAAGACATGGGCCTCCACTTCACAGACGGTCAGCAGTATCTCCACTGCAAGGTCGGAGACGTCGTTGGCGAGGTTTCGCACGCTTATTGGTGATTGAAATTGGCGCAGGTGCAGATTTTCGTTTGTAAAATCACGTAACCTGTGGGTGTATATCTGCGAAAGAACAGCCTCATCGGCACCGTAGACCCGTAAAAGCTCCTGGTAGGCACCCTTGCGTAGCCCGGCGTCATGGTGACGGACATAGCCCATGAGTGCATCTCTGGTCAGTTGCTGTTTCTTGCCGTTTATCTCCAGTTCAAAGGCGTACTTGTTTGTGATCATATCATAGAGGGTGAGGATTGCATTTATACCGTTTACGTCCTTTAAGTTGATAATTTTTTCTTCGGGTTCTGAAAGCGTGTGCCGTTTAAAGTTGCGTTGCTGTTTCAGGTAGTATTGCAGGGAGCCGGAACAGGCTATGAGCCTGTTGGCCTCATCGTTGGACAGTGACCTCCACCAGAGGTTGAAAAACAGTATGCGATTTTGCAGGGACGCCAGCATGTCATCCATGCGCACCATATAGGACAGTGCCTCACGGTTTTGCGTGTCTTCGGAAAACCACAACTGTCCATAGGCCCCCAGTCGATTGGACAGCGTTGCAAACCGCTCCAGGGCATTGAGAAGCCGCACAAAGTCCTCGCACGCTATCCCGGGCACAAGCGTATCACGAAGGGATTGTATGTAGCTTGCAGTTTCGTCTATCTCCTGTATAACATCCTCCAGCTCAGGCCCCTTTCCACCTGGCAAGAGCTCACTCAATGTCCACCTGGGGGTCAGCAACCCCTGGGGCAGTGTTTGCTTGTGCATCGCATCTGTCATCTGTAAGCCTCCATCTGTCAAGTCTCTCAGGGTTTTATTTTGAATCTATTGTAAAATGAAGTTGTCTGAAATTTCAACGTTCCTCAAAAAAACTTTTGCCGCCTTACACCTTCTTGTCTTTAAGCAGCTTTCTTGCCACCACGGAGTAGATTATATCCTCAAGGTATTGTATTGTATAAGGTTTTTTGAGAAAGGCGTTAACATACTCCTCTACATCCTTAACCTTCTTATCGGGCTCTGCCGTGATCATAATGACCGGTATATCTTTGTAGGCATCCAGTGCACGCAGCTTCTTTACAAACGTCAGGCCGTCTACCATAGGCATGTTCCAGTCGGTGATGATAAAGTTAGGTTTTGCCACCATCAGCTTTGAAAAGGCCTGTGCACCATTTGAGGCAGTCGTTATGTTGGCCTTTGCAAAACCCAGGTCTTCCAGCAACATGATGTTATTTTTTATATTGGGCATCATGTCATCTACCAACAGGACCTTCATGGTCTTAAATTGCTGCCTTATGAGCATCTTAACGCGCGGATCAATCATCCGTAGCACCTCCTTCTTCTACTACATTGACAAGTGGCAGTTGGATGCAAAACGTTGTCCCTTTGTCGCCAAAGTCCTCTGCCCATATCGTACCTCCCATTTCACCGGCAAGTTTGCGACAATCGGTCAAGCCGTAGCCGGTACCGGTTGTTTTAAAGGTAACGCCTTTTTCAAAAATGAACTCCTTCTTGTCATCCGGTATAAGTCTTCCCTTGTTGGAGACTTTGATGAGCACGTTGTTGTCATCGACATGCCCGTCTATTATAATATGCGACTCTTCCGTGTCAAGTATCTTCATATTACCCTCGGCATAAAAGCCATCATCCCAGGGGCCATAGTACATGATAACCTCATCTCTGGCGTTGTTAAAGACGTTTCTAAGTATGGTGTTGAGATTGACGGCAATGCCCCTAACGTAATATTGTTCATCGTCTGGAAATCTGTTCTCCACCTTCAGGTAACTGCTCTTCTTACCCATGCGTAGTGGCAGGAGGTTCTTTTTTATATATTCATTGACATCGAGGTCGCCTTCCTCGACGTTGTTGACAGAGGTGCTCTTAAGGACGCTGACAAGGAGTTCGTACATGCTTTTTAGTTCGAAATCGAGGCTTTCTATATAGTCTTCCTCAAGCAGTTCGTTGAGCTTATCCGGTTTGTTTTTGCGCCTTTTAAGCAGCTCAAAGAAGGTTATGATGGTGGAAATATAATTCTTTAAGGTATGGGCTGAATATGCGTACATCTCAAATATCTGGTCCTGTTGTCTGATAAGAAGCTCCTTTTGCTTAAGAAGGGTTTCTACCTCTATCTTTGCCTGTCTATACGAATAAGACTCGCCGTCGTATATGTCCTCATCGTTGTGCTGATACAGATTCCCCCTGACCATTGACATAAAGAACTTTCTGTTGTCAACCTCATAACTTGAAACCGTCACCTCGGCAGGGAACCTGCTGCCATCCTTTTTAGTGGCAACAGACTCGCTTATCTTTGTCTCTCTTTTCAACAAATCCAACCCCTTTGGAAACAATTTTTCAACGTTCATGCCAATTAACTCGTCACTGTCATAGCCAAATAGCCTTGTTGCAGCATTATTGCCATACATGACAGACCCCTTCTGGTCCATCACCAGTATGGCATCTCGTGCAGCCTCAACCAACCGTTGGAAGTGATTGCCGTCTTTGTCGTTAATATCGTTGTTGCTCATAACAGTAACACCCTCTTATGATACAACAACTACAAACATTTATGCAATTGCGTATTGGGCATCAGCGATTCAGAGTGTAGAATTATTGTAGAGTTAAGAATAATTCTTGAACAGATACCTCCTCTGCATCTTTATTTTTGCGACGAAATATGTCAATTAGATGCTTATTGTTACAGTCTATGTTTTTTGTGTTTTGACAACCTCCTTATTCATATCTCCAAGGTTAGCCCTGATTTATTGACGGTGGGCAGGGTATCCCACTATAATATCTATCCAAAGCGAATCTGCATCCTGCGCCTTAACAGAGCATTAAACTCTTCCATATCCAACGTACATTTTAGATATTCCAACATGGTTTTCCAAATGTGTTTGATCGTGACTTTTGGCTCTAGTAGAGGTCTAAAGAGGGTCGCACCACAATCAACCGTGGGTGCCAGGATTTAAGCCACTTTTATATCTTCGTAGTATGGCGTTGCTGCTGTGCTTAATCAATATGACCACGCCGGACTGGAGTGCTACCGAACTATTACTGTTAAAGGATTTCTTACCTTATTGCCTCAATGGGGTTGAGGTTTGCGGCAGTCCGTGCCGGGGCAACGGCAAAGACTATGCCCACGACAATTGCCATTGTAAGGCCTATGGCAAAGGCCTTCCACGAAAAATAGACCGGAAACTCCGCCATCATCACGATTAACTTTGACGACGCAAGCCCCAGCACAAACCCAAGCAGTCCCCCCACGGTTGTCAGGATGGTTGACTCAAGGATGAACTGATGAAAGATGTCACTCTTTCTGGCCCCCAGGGCACGTCTGATCCCGATTTCGTTTGTCCTCTCACTGACGGAGAGGCTGAACAGGTTGGCCAGCACAAACCCTGACACCAACAGCGACACCACACCCGTGATCCCCAAAAACACCACAAGCGATCCCGTAAAGGCCACCAAGAAGCGTATTATTTCATCCGGACTGACAATCGTGAAATCGTCGCTCTGGTCGGACTTTATCCCGTGACGGTGTCTCAAAAACTGCCTCAACTGCCCTGCCCAGGACTTGAGATGTGCGGCCTCCCTGAACCTGACCTTTACCATTGTGATATAGCGGGATTCGTTTTGCAGCTTTCTCATCACCGTGGTAATGGGCATGATAATACGGTCGTTGATGTTGTGTCCCATCTGTGAGGCACTCCGCTGCGACAACACCCCCACCACGCGGCATTGCAGTCTGTCAACGAGGATGGTCTTGCCAACTGGGCTTACGTGGTCAAACAGTTGCATGGCTACGTGCTGACCTAACAGACACACGTTGCGACGCCCCGTGACGTCATCGGCTGAGAGGTCTCCTCCCTCTGCCACGGTCCAGCTCCAACTGGCGGTATAATCGGACGTCGCACCGATCACCAGGGTCTGGTGCTTGTGGTCGCGGTAGGAGACATCAACCCCGCCCCTGGTGGCCATGGGGGTGACGAAGTAGGCCGATGGGAAGTTTCCCCGAATAGCGCTGATGTCATCAAGGGTCAGGGTCTTCTGCCTCTGTGCCACTGCCCGAATCTCCGTCCCCCCGCCCAGGACGAGCACCGAGTCCGGCCCGAAGATGTCAATGATGTCGTATGCCTTCTTGTATGCCCCCTCCACTGTGGCCACGATTACCGTTATGGCCGCTATGCCCAGGGATACACTCAGGATGCAGAAAAACGCCCTCAGCTTAAACGCCACAACCGCCCTGAGTGCATCAATGGCAATCCCCGTCAATCGTCCAACGCCTTGCAGGTTCATGCGGCAGTTACGAGTTGACCGTCTTTGATGGTCAACACCTTGTCGGCGTATGCGGCTATGTCCCTGTCGTGGGTGACGAGCACTATGGTCTTGCCACTGTGGTGGAGGGCCTTGATGATGGCCATGATTTCGCGGGCAGTTGTGCTGTCCAGTTGGCCTGTAGGTTCATCGCATATGAGCAACTGGGGGGCATTGATAAGCGCCCGTGCAATTGCCACGCGCTGTTGCTGACCACCGGAGAGCTGTCTGGGTTTGAAGTCTGCCCTGTCCTGCAGGCCCACCAGTTTAAGCACCTCCTCAGCCCTACGGGAGGTGTCTGCCGTGGACTTTTCTTTGTACAGGGTTGGCAGCAGCACGTTTTCCAACACCGTGGCGTAGTGAAGCAGGTAAAAGCTCTGAAACACAAACCCGATCAGTTCGTTTCTTATGGTCGATAGTGTATCGTCGTCTGTCCGGGAGACGTCCTTGCCGTTGAGGACGTAACTGCCCGAGGTTGGCACGTCCAGGCAGCCAAGAATATTGAGCAGCGTGGTCTTTCCCGAACCGGATACCCCCATGATGGCAAAGAAATCACCACGGTTAAGCGTCATTGAAACCCCCCGGAGGGCCTCAACCGTTATGTCGCCCACCCTGTAGGTCTTGCATACGTTGCTAAGTTGGCCAAGCAGATGTTCACCCATAGCTTTAATTATATACGAAAAGAGGAAAAAAAGTGAGCACCTCCAATATAATCCATTTGACCGTATAGCGCGTTTCGATCTATTGCAATAAAAAGAACAAGGAGGGCGGCTCCGCTTCTTGTCGCTCCAGGAGGGGGCAGCGCCCCCCGGCTCAATGCGCTCCTGGCCCTCCTTGACCTCCCCCGCAAGGGGACCAGTCCCCTTGACCCCGTAAAAATGCCATATATCTTGTATTTAATCCAATCGAAATATGCTATAATTGTCTCAGTTGATGATTATAACAGTGACACTTAATCCCTCGATAGACAGGACGTTGAGGGTTGCAGGTTTCAGGGTTGGCGGTGTCAATCGTGGGGAGGCACTGATGGTTTGCCCTGGGGGTAAGGGGATCAACGTCTCACGTGCCGTTGTGCGTATGGGGGCGGAGGGCATTGCCCTTGGCCTCGTTGGCGGCAGGACGGGTGGGATGATCGTTGAGATGCTCAGGCAAGAGGGGATTGACTTCAGGTACGTTGAGGTTGAGCAGGAGAGCAGAAATTGTTACGGCATATTGCCTGTGCTAAATGATGAGACCAAAAACGCAGGGGAGACGATACTCAATGAGCTGGGGCCTGTCGTCTCAACCGGAGAAGTGAGCAGATTCAAGGCGCTCTATGCGGAGACGGTGACAGCCGGGGCAATCGTAGTGCTCTCCGGCAGCATGGCTAGGGGGATTGACGATTGCCTGTATGCAGAGTTGATATCCATTGCGCACCAGAGACAAGCCAGGGTCGTCTTCGATACCAGCGGCAGTGCCCTTGCCAGGGGGATTGAGGCAGCACCGGACTTCCTCAAGATAAACGCAGCAGAACTACACGGACTCACCGGGAGGGTTGACGATACCCTGGAGGAGACGATTTCGGATGTCGAATGCCTCCTGAACCTGGGCATTTCAACGGTGGTCATTACCCGTGGCAGGGATGACGCACTTGCCTTCACAGCAGGCATGGCGTGGAGGATTACCCCCCCGCAGGTGGCAACGGTAAACAGTTGGGGCAGCGGTGACTGCGTTGTTGCCGGCATGGCCGTGGCACTGGCAGGTAACACGCCCCTGCCGCAGACCTTACGGTTTGCAATAGCATCCGGTACGGCCAACACCCTCTCCTACGGTGCCGGTTTTATCAGCATGGACAAGGTTAAGGAATTGGCTACGGCTGTCGTTGTCAGCGACTTATGAGAAAAGCCCTTTACTACTGGGGTGCCCCACCTCTTGGCCCGTAAAAATGTCGTGTGTTTTGTATTTAATCCAATCTAAATCTGCTATAGTATATCTTCTCTTAATAAATATCCAGCCACTGAACCTTGTTCCACTAAAAAATTTAGAATAACAATGATTTGTTTTTTTATTTCTGGATATGGTTTAAATTTTTTACGGTTATTTAAAATATACCCTCTAACAAAATTATCCATTTCAAAAATAGTGCCTTTATCTAATTCTTTTGTAGATAGAGTTTTATCGTTCTTTAAGATAGAGCTTATCCAACTCACACCAGCATCACTGAAGATACTATTACCAATACCATTAAGTAGTTTCGCAATAGAGTATAGTACCGCAGGATAATTCCCAATGTCTTTTGCAACTTTGTCAAAGAAATATTTTTCTCTAACTTTTAAAGTATCCCAATGCTTTGCGTCTTTTCTCCAGGATATCGATGCAAAAAGATAACTATAGACAATCTCTCTATCTCTGTTATAGTAATGTGACATTTCATCTTTGCAAATCTCAACTATCTTTGGATAAAAAGCATCCCACACGATCCAGAACTCTTCATATTTATTCAAACTATCCTCAGCAATAACAAATTCATAAAAGAAATTAGCCGTATTCCTTGAACTTCTGAAATCATCAAGAAATGGTTTTAAATACGTTTCAATGTCTTCTTTTTTTGAGGTTAAAATAAAGGATGAAAGTTTTTGTAAAAATCTATGTCTAAGATTATAATCATTTTTCTCGTCATTTGAGAATAGCTTTTCCGAAAAAATAGAGAAAATACTATTTAAAAATTTTTTGTGAGTTTTATTCTCTGTCTTTAGAGGCAATAACTGAAAAGCAGTTGCAAGAGTACCTAAATCTATATCTTTTAAATCGGGCAACTTTTCATAGGTAATGTTATTTGAGATTATTGTTTCTATTTCATTTTCATATTCCTCGACAAGGCGCCCAATAAGTTGATATACTGAACGTTCGTAATAATTTTTGGTAGTTTTCATTATCTTATTATACTTAGGTTTTAATAGTAAATACCCTAAAAACATTGAGTTAGCATCTTCAAAATTTTCTTTCCATAAAGCTAACACTGCATTCATGGCGTAATTAAATAAGCTATAATCCATCTCCATATGATGGGAATCGAACAATGTAAATAGCAATATCCTTTTTAATCTATCTCTGTCTTGAGCAAAATGTTTTAATATAATTGACAACACACTCACTGCTGCGCCTACACCGTCAAGTATCTTGTATTTATAATTGTTATTAAGAGATAACGAGGCATGTTCAAGAACAAAATTTTTGCAAAAACTACTTTCATCTTCATTTAAGCTATCAAAATAATCCCGAAGTAATACAGCACAACTATATGCTGGTATTGAGTATTTGAATAGAACAAAGTTTTCCTCTCCATTGTTATTTAATCTGTCAATAATATTTTTTGTCTCTTTGATTACTAAGTTTAAATCATTTTCGTATTGGGGATACTTCTTATAATTCTCATCCTCTCTATTGAATCTACTCTGTGCCCATAAACTTAAAGGAATATGTGACATCATCTCTGCGTCTCTCTTTAGGTGTTCTTCACTGTGCTTTTTCAGTTCAGGAGCAATTTCAGGATTGAGATTTATTAAAAACTTGTCGTCTTTTTTTTCAATTGTAGGTTTCATCTTTCTTCTATCCATTCTTGCTAAAAAAAGCCTCCAAGTTTTATCATCTGCAGTTTCTTTATAACTATCAGGAAGTTTCTTGTAATATTCATCAAGAATTTTCCATATAATTTCCTGCCTTTTTTGTGCTTCCTCTTCGCTCTCTTCATTGCTGCCAAATAACTGATAATTAAGTGCTAAAGTCTCAAGAGACATCTGTCTATGTTTATCATCACAGGCTTCAAGTCTTTCATCTAAATATATTTTGCTCTTATAATCACTCAAAGGACTATTTTTTAACCGACATTCCGCATACCCTATAGTCCATCAAATATTTTATAATTTATACGGCATGCTGTTGGCATTGCCAAGTTGTATAAAAAATAAGAGATTTGAGGATTAAA
>NZ_JABXWD010000094.1 GCF_019173545.1 Candidatus Magnetobacterium casense
TTTGTAAATGCCTGCCCCTCCGTGTGTTCGCTGCTAAGGAGTTCAGCCGGAGGCAACAGGTATTGCCCCTTACTTGCCTCTGGAATCTTTGGTGCGGTGGGCTTACTGGGTGGGGCCGCCTTTGCAGGAGCATCCTTGGACAGTGGGGGCGGAGGCTCAGGGGCTTTGACAGGGGCTTTGGCAGGGGCCTGAACGGGGGGCTGGGCAGGTCTTTTGGGGACAGGCGTTTTTGATACTGATCCTGCGGCAGGGGCCTTTGTAACGGGGGCAACCGCCTTCTTTTGCTGCACCGTCTCTGTCACCCTGGGGCGGTCAACCCAAGGACTACCTATATCGCCGTCCCTTGGGAGTGAGACCCTTTCGGTTAAGTCCTCCCTACGACTGTCTTTCTTGTACGTGGAGACGGTTGAAAGAGACATCGGGATCAACAGCACTATGGACGTGTACAGGACTGAGAGGCTGATTATAAAAGCCACCACCGTGGAGAGAAACGTCTGCAGGATATAAGAGATAGAGCTGCCTATCAATCCCCCCTTAACAATGGTTATCTCAAAGGTATCCCCCATGAGGGAAAAGTTTATGGATAGCGAAATAACCATCAGGACAACGCCTACGATGTTTTCAAGTCTCCTGGAGGCACCGGTAAACCTCCTTATCGCATAGAAAAACAGTACAACCGGGAGAGCATATGCCGACGTTCCAAGTACGGATATCAGGACATCAGCGATGTATGCCCCCACCATGCCGCCATAGTTTTGAGGCGGAAGATTGGTGTAGGTAAAGGGCGAGGGGTCCCACTTATTGTACGTGGCAAGACTCACCCCCGTAAATAGCGCAAGAAGAACCGCTAAAAAGCCAATTACCGTACTACTGCCACTTTTCAGTTCTTTAGCCATAGCAACAACACTATAACTCCGGCCAGGGTAAACCTGTAATAGACAAATGCCCTTAATGAGTATTTCTTAAAAAACGCCATAAGAAATTTAATGGCGATCAATCCCGTTATAAATGAAGCCGCTATGCCACACAGGAACACGTTTAGGTCCAACCCCGCTCCCGTGCCATGCAAGAGCTTTACCCCGTGCAAGAGCGCAGCCCCACCCACCACGGGCGTGGACATGAGAAAGGAAAACCTGGCTGCCTCCTCCCGTGTGATGTTTAGGGCCAACCCTGCCGAAATGGTTATCCCCGAGCGCGACACCCCCGGTATAATGGCAATGGCCTGGGCTATGCCCACCATCACGCTGTCATATATGTCCATATCCCGTATGGATTTTTCCCTGGTACCAATGCGTTCAACATAGAGCATCACAAACCCGACAACGACCAGACTTGCAGCTATCACCAATGGACTTCTCAGCGTTTCTTCGACGAATTCGTCCAGGAGCTTGCCCGCCACAGCCGCCGGGATGGTTGCGACAATGAGCAGCCCCAACAGTTTGTGTTTTTTGAGCAGGATGTCGAGCCAGTCCTTAAAGAAATACAACAGCAACGCCAGGAGCGTGCCCACGTGCAGGGCTATGTCAAAGGACATGGAGTCGGTTATCCCGTGCCACCCAAAGACCCACGGGATGAGTACCAGGTGTGCGGTGCTGCTTATGGGGAAGAACTCCGTAACACCCTGGACTGCCCCCAGGATAATCGATTGAAGTATCTCCGCACTCATACCTCTACCACCACCGGCATGATAATGGGTCGTTTATCGGTGACATTTTTAATGTGTTTTCTCAATGCGCTGTGGAGCTTTGCCTGCAGCACAGAGGAGTCCTTTCCGACGTCCCGGTCGATGTTGTTGAAGGTTTCTACGATGAGTTTTTTGGCCTCGGAGATAACCATCTGTGAGGCGCTTTCCAGGACAAACCCCCTGTAGATGATCTCCGGTTCGGCAACGAGTTGCCAGAGTTCCTTGTTGATGTAAATAAGTACCAGTACAAAGCCGTCCTGTGACAGGCGTCGTCTGTCTTTGAGGATGATATCGTCTCTGTCCACAAACCCCTTGCCATCGACGAAGTGTCTGCCGCAGGCAACGTTTGAGGTTTTGGAGGCGCCCTGTGCGGTTATTTCGAGGATTTCGCCGTTTTGCGGGATGAAGACGTTTGCCTCGGGGATGTTGAGGTTACAGGCCAGTTTGGCGTGGTAGATCAGTTGTCTGTACTCCCCGTGGATTGGCATAAAGTAGCGCGGCCTGACCACGTTGATCATCAGTTTCAGCTCTTCGTTGGATGCGTGTCCTGAGACGTGAACATCGGATATCTTGTCGTAGAGGACGTTTGCCCCGCGCTTAAAGAGTTGATTGATTATCTTTCCTACGGCCTTTTCGTTACCTGGGATGGGTTTGGCCGAAATTATCACGGTGTCATCGGAGGCTACCTTGATGTGTTTGTGTTCGTTGATGGCAATCCTTGTCAGGACGGACATGGGTTCTCCCTGGGAGCCGGTTGTGATGATGACCGTTTCTTCGGGGCGGATTGTGTTCATCTGTTCGAGCTTCAGGATGGTATTGCCGGGGATATTGAGGTAACCGATGTCCATGGCGATCTTTGCATTTGAGATGATGCTTCGGCCACAGAGGATGATCTTTTTGCCAAATGCCACGGAAACGTCCACGGCCTGCTGTACGCGGTGAATGTTGGAGGCAAAGGTGGCAATGATGATCCTGCCCTTGGCCTTTGAAAATATGTCTTCGAAGGCCCTTTTGACCTCTTTTTCGGAGGGCGTGATACCGGCTTTTTCGGCGTTTGTGCTATCGGAGAGCATCAGCAGGGTGCCCTTTTCGCCGTACTCGACGAACTTGTTAAAGTCCAGCAGTTGACCATCAACGGGACTTGAATCGATCTTGAAGTCCCCCGTGTGGATGATGTTGCCAAGGGGAGTGCTGATACCAAGCCCCACACCGTCGGCTATGCTGTGCGTAACCCGGATGAACTCAACCGTAAAGCTGCCAAGTCTGGCCCTGTCACGGGGCTTTATCTTCTGGAAGGGAACGCCCTTTATGCTGAACTCCCGCAACTTTTCCTTGATCAACCCCAGCGTCAAAGGCGTCCCATACACCGGTACCATCTTGCCGAGGTCTCTTAGCAGGAACGGCAATCCCCCGGTGTGGTCCTCGTGTCCGTGGGTGATGACTATACCGCGGAGTTTTTCGCGTCTCTCCAGTACGTAGGAATAATCAGGGATGACGTAGTCAACGCCCGGCATATCATCATCGGGAAACATGAGGCCAACATCGACAATTATCATATCGTTATTGGTCTCAAACACCGTCATGTTTAAACCGATCTCCGCAACACCTCCCAGCGGGATCACTAATAGCTTTTCTTCTTTATTTCCATTACACATATAGTTTTTTCTTATCTTTCCCCCTGTTGTTTTCCCACCTGCGGGGGGATGGACAGTGGGTGTTTAGCAGAAGATTTCTGTCTGTTATTTAACAAGCAGTTCTAGTATGGCCTTTTGCGTGTGCAGTCTGTTTTCAGCCTGGTCAAAGACTACGCTGTTTGTGCCATCCAACACCGGAGATGTTATCTCCTCCCCCCTATGGGCCGGCAGGCAGTGCATGATCAGCGTATCGGGCCTTGCATGTGCCATGAGGGCGTCATTTATCTGGAACCCTCTGAATTTTTCCTTTTTGTCTTCGACGGCTCCCTTATCACCCATGCTGACCCACACGTCGGTATAGATGACATCCGTCCCCCTTACGGCTTCCGAGGGGGTGTGAGAAATGCGTATATCAGCCCCTGTTGCTGCCTCCAGCACGTCCTTGTCAGGTTCAAACCCCGCAGGGCAGGCAACGGTCAATGACATTCCCGTCAGCCACGCCGCATCAATGAGGGAATTGGCCACGTTATTGCCATCACCCACGTAGGTGAGTTTGACCCCCTTTAGGGCGCCCTTTTTCTCCTTGATGGTCATCAGGTCGGCAAGCACCTGGCAAGGGTGGTGGTTGTCGCTAAGGGCATTGATTACGGGTATTGTGGCATACCGGGCAAACTCCACCAGACCTGCGTGCTGGTAGGTCCTGATGGCCACGGCGTTGAGGTACCTCGATAGCACGCGTGCCGTGTCGGCTGCAGACTCACCCCTGCCCATTTGCGTATCCCCCTGGTTGAGGTATATGGGAAACCCGCCAAGCTGATATACCCCCACCTCGAGGGAGACCCTCGTGCGAGTGGATGACTTTTCAAACAACAGCCCAACCGTTTTGCCAATAAGAGGCCGGGCGATATTGCTGCTCCCGCTCTTTAGCTCTATTGCACGGTCTATCAACTGCTCACACTCCTGAGATGAGAGGTCAATGATCCTCAAAAAATCGCGCTTCATGACAGCCTCGTCAGTATTTCGGTCAGCGCGGAGATGAGGCGTTCTATGTCCTCCTCCTTGACAACCAACGGGGGACAAAATCTCAGGGTATTTTGTGCCGTGCAGTTAATAAGTATGCCACGCTCAAAGCAGGCCTGTACCACCTGGCTGCACTCCCTGGTTAGCTCCATCCCCAGTAACAGGCCCATACCACGAACGTCCACGATAATGTTGGGGAACTTCTCCTTTAGCTCTGACAGGGCGTGTTTCAGCATTGCTCCCATCCTCTGACACTCCGCCAGCATGATGCCATCCTCCGTGACCGTATCAAGCACGGCCAGGGCCGTGGCACAGGCCAGGGGATTGCCTCCAAAGGTTGAGGCATGACTGCCTGCCTCAAAGCCCTTTGCTATCTCCTCACGTGCAATGGTTGCCCCTATGGGGAAGCCGCCTCCGAGTCCCTTTGCCAGGGTCATGATGTCGGGTTCGATGCCAAAGTGTTCGTAGGCAAACAGCTTACCCGTTCTGCCGATACCGGTTTGCACTTCGTCCAGGATGAGGATGAGGCCGTGTGTATCGCAGTGTTTTCTGACCTCCTTGAAGTAGTCCACGGAGGGGACCTGCACGCCACCCTCGCCCTGAATGGGTTCGAGCATCACGGCAGCCGTCTTATCGGTTGTTGCATTTTTGAGTGCTTCCACGTCGTTAAATGGCACGTACCTGAAGCCGGGCAGGAGGGGTTCAAAGCCCTGGTGGAATCTGTCCTGGCCGGTGGCCGATATGCAGGCCATCGTGCGACCGTGGAAGGAGTTCAGTGCGGTTATGATCTCATTGCGTTGCCCGGCACTACGTTGATTGCAGTAGCGTCTGACGAGCTTTATTGCGGCTTCGTTGGCCTCGGCTCCGGAGTTGGAAAAGAATACCTTGTCGCCAAAGGATTGTTTGACCAGTTGTCTGGCAAGCCTTATGTGGTATTCGTTGTGGTAGAAGTTGGATACGTGGATGAGCCTCTGGGCCTGCTTCTGGATGGCCACGACTATCTTTGGATGACAGTGTCCCAAGACGTTTACCGCAACCCCTGCCAGGAAGTCCAGATACTCCTTGCCATCCATGCTCCAGAGCTTCATGCCTCTGCCCTTGGTAAATACCACGGGAAACCGTTTGTACGTCTCCATCATGTACTGCTGGGATTCGTCCAGTGCCTTTTTTATTTCCATAGTTTAATCATCATCCTTCAGTTCAGTTACAATGGCACAGAGCATCGGAAACATGATTTCGTGATGCCCGATGAGGCTTATGGCCAAACCGGAGTTGGCGGTTGGTCTTTTGAGCACGTTCACCTCGGCCCTGTATTGTCTTATAAAGTCCATGTTTATAGTAGTAAAGTCCTCCACCCTGTGACCGATGTTTCTTGCCAGATTCAGCGCCTTCAGAAAGACCTCCGGGATGATAACGGCAGAGCCTAGGTTGATAAACACCCCGCCATCAAGTGTGGTGATGAGCGAGGTGAGGGTTCTGAAGTCTCGCATACTGCCCTCTCCGATGTTGCTGCCGTTGGCTTCGGGGTGCATGTGCAGGATATCGGTACCGATGGCAACATGCACGGTAATTGGTATGTTGAGGTCAAAGGCCGTGGCGAATATGCTTATTGACCTGTCTGTGATTCTGCTGTCGGAGGCTATGAACCTGCCAATGGAACTACCCAGACCCAGACCCTGTGTTACGCCATCGGATATGGCCATATTGAGCATAACGCCGGTTTCTTCGGCCATGCCAAAGGTGCCATGACAAAGCTCGGAGGCCACGTCCTCGGAGGTACATCCCATAAAGGCCATCTCAAAGTCATGGACAATGGATGCGCCATTTGTGGCTATCGCCGTGACGGTCCCCTGTTTCATGAGGTCTGTGATGAGCGGTGAGAGGCCAACCTTTATTGGATGGGCACCCATACCCAGGACAACGGGTTTATTCCGGTTCCTGGCTTCTATGATGGCACAAGCAGCCTTTTTCAGCTCTGATGCGGCCAGCACCTCGGGCATCGTATCAAGGAATCCCCTGAAGGAACCGCCCCTTAAAAACGGCTTACCCTGTTGCCGGAGATTTACCTTGCTACTTCTCGCACTCAGAGAGTATCTCTTGACGTCTGTCAGCGGCTTATCCACGGACAACGATTTATCTCTCATCCGGTCATCATCTCTCTCTTTAATTTGCCAGTATAATTTTTATACTCTCAGCTCTAAAACAAAGCCAAACCATAATATATAATAAATACAAGAACATTGTCAACTGTTGATTTTTCCCTTTTTCCCGGACCACGGTTAATTTGTTCTGTATATAGCACGTTTCAATTGTGTGCGATACAAGAAAGAAAGGGGCGGCTACGAAGAAGTCCCCTTGACCCCGTAAGAATGCCGTGTGTGTTGTATTTAATCCAATCGAAATCTGCTATACTTGCTCAATATACTGCGGACGTCTTTGGAGTTGGGGTTTAGGGCGAGGGATTTTTCGAAACTTTCTATAGCCTCTTTTTCTCTGCCCATCTTTTTTAGGATCAGCCCTCTGTGGAAATACAGTTCCCAGGGGTTATTGGCCACCTTGATGCCGCTGGTGAAGTACTCAAGGGCCTCCTCAAACCTGCCCTCTGCGCTCAGGGTCAGACCCAGATAATCATAGACTACGGCATCCGTGGGGTCAAGACGCAAGGATTTCTGCAAATACTCATAAGCCAGGGCATACTTCTTCTGTCGCATCAGGGAGTGAGAAAGCATTTTGTACACGACGGCCTCACCGGCATTTTGCCAAAACGGTCTGGCCCGTAAAAAGTACGGCTGTGCCTCCGCCCCCCTTCCCTCAAAGACGAGGGCGCTCCAGAGATTGAAGTTCAGGTGCGGGTTGTCGGGTCTCGCCTCAAGCCCCCTGGAGAACTGTACAATGGCCTCCTGCACCCTGCCTTCCTTCATAAGATACATGCCATAGTCGTTGTTGGCGACATAGTTGCCGTCGGTCACCTCAACGGCGTGCTTAAAGAGCGTCCCGGAGTTTTTCCAGTATCCCACCTGCTGACGTGTCAAGAGACAGAGCACCACTAACACCCCCCCCCGCAGTGATGGCTGTAAATATTCTGCCAAGAGGTCTGTGCTGCAACTCGCCCAATCCGTAGACCAAAGCAACAAACACCCCGATCAGTGGCACGTAGGCATAGCGGTCGGCCATCGGAGAGGCGCTTACCTGCACCAGTTGAAGCACGGGCACAAGCGTCACAAGATACCACAGCCAACCCACAAACAGATACGGCATCCGACGCCTCTTGTAAAAAGCCACGACAGTTACTCCAACGATGCAGACCAGCAATAGTAAGGTATGAGCGAGTTGTATGCTACCCGCATACGGATAAAACACCGTCAACCCCTTTGGCCAGAACATCAGTTTTACGTAACCGACGCAGGAGTGTACGACGCTGTGGAGGCGCAGATTGAGCGGGGCTACAGCAAAGGAGATAAGCGCCTGCCTCTGAGCAAAAATGGTCACTACACCGGAGAGGATTGATATGATAAATAACGGGATTTTTTCTATAACCAGGTCTATGAATCGTCTTGAATTAAACCTCTGAAGCGGCCAATAATCCAGCAACAGCAAGACAACCGGCAAGGTCACCAGCATGGGCTTTGCCATCAGCCCCAGGACAAAACTCAGGAGGGTCAGTGCGTACCACTTGGCCCTGGGCTGTTGCACGTATTTGAGATAGGCCATCATCGTCAGTATCCACAAGAGTGTGGAGAGGACGTTTTTGCGCTCCGATGCCCAGGCCACGGACTCCACGTTGACCGGATGCAGGGCAAACAGTGCTGCCACCATGGCACTCTGCCAGGGCAGTTGCGTCATGCGGGTCAGGCATATAAACAGGAACATTACGCTTGCTATGTGAAACAGGAGGTTGACGAGGTGGACACCCTTGGGGTTTAATCCAAACATGGAGATGTCCGCCAGGTATGATAGCCAGGTGAGCGGGTGCCAATTGGCAAAGTGAAAGGTCTTAAATGCCCACACTATACTATCGGGCGTCAGACCATCCCGGATGGCGGGGTTGCCGGTGAGGTAGTGGTCATCGTCAAAGCTGACAAAGTCGTTTTCGTCAATGGGGGCATATGCAAACACCGTCAGCAGCGTAAGAGCCAGGATGAACCACAGTGTCATTGAATTTGTGGTTTTGGTCATATATGTACGTTTTCCTTTGTCAACGCTGATGTCACCTGGACTTCATGGCATTGTGAAGGTTGTCCAGGGCGGTTTTTATCTGTTGGGAGTCAGGGTTGAGGGCGAGTGCCTTTTTGAATTCCGCTTCGGCCTCATCGTATCGGCTGAGTTCTTTTAACACGAGGCCCTTGTGGTAGTAGGTCTGCCACTTGGTGGCATCAAGGGAGATGCTCTTTGACAGGGAGACAAGTGCCTGGTCATACTTCTTCAGCGCACTGAGGGTGACCCCAAGTTCCTTGAATACTTCGGCGTCTTTATTGTTCTCACGGGCCGACAAGAGGAAATAGTCAACGGCTTCTCTGTAGCTTTTTTGGTTCAGCAGGTCTATGGCCATGTGCTTGTACAGGGCGGCCTTGTCACCGCCAAACCACAGGGAGGCGGACTTCAGCAGATAACGATTAGCCTCCTGCATCTTTCCCTGTCTGCTCAGGGCCAGCCACATGTTGTAGTTGATCTCCTCACTGAGGGGCATGACCTTGAGTCCCTCGGAGAAGTGGACGATGGCCTCATCGAGCAGGCCCGCCTTCATCAGTGCCTGACCATAGTTGTTGTGTGCCACGTAGTTGTACTGTGTAACGTTGATTGCATGCTCATAGAGCGTAAAGGAATCCCTCCAGTAACCGGCCTGCCTCCACGTATACATGGCAAAGGTCATGCAGACCACCACCGCAGCGGCAATAAAGACCGACCTCAGAGAGCGCCACTTCTCTGACAACTCCGTCCCCCCCCAGGCCACGATAACAAACAACCCGATAACGGGCACATACATATACCTGTCGGCCATCGGGGCAACCCCCACCTGCACCACCTGGATGACTGGCACCAGCGTCCCCAAAAACCAACACCAACCCATCAGGATGTATGGGGCGTTCTTTCGGCGCAACAACGCAAGCACCGTCACCGTCAACAGCAAAAGCACCGAAACAATCAACTCCCACGCCGGATGGTTCAGGTAGGGATAAAACGCCGCCAGATCGGTTGGCCACACCGTCTTTCTCATATAGCCGGCATACGAAGTAAACACGTTTAACAGCCGAGTTGTAAGTGACAACGAATTTAACGACACCACTGCCCCACCTTCCTTCTGGGCAAGGACGGTTATAACGCTCGATGCGATTGTCATGAGAAAAAACGGTAACTTCTCTACGATCAGTCTGGCATAGATCGCCCATGCGGACTTGGAGTCGTTGGCCTTGAGACGTCCCAGGGGCCAGTAGTCCAGCAGCAGTAGCGTAAAGGGCAACGTTACGATCATAGGTTTGGACATAATGCCAAGGGCAAAGGTCAGCACCACGGCCACGTACCTCCATGGATTAGGACGACGAACGTAGGAGAGATAGCTCAACAAAGCCAGAAGCCAAAACAATGTCACCAGCAGGTTCTTACGCTCCGACACCCAGGCCACGGATTCCACCCCAAGGGGATGCAGGGCAAACAGCAACGCAACAAAGCCACTGCGCCAGGGCATGGTCGTTGCCCTGTAGAGAAACAGATACAACAACAGCACGTTTAATGCGTGTATAATCACGTTGGTAACGTGGTGCCCACGGGGGTTCATCCCGTACAGTTGGACGTCGAGCAGGTGCGACAGCCACGTGAGCGGGTGCCAGTTGGAGAAGTACGTCGTCGTAAAGGCCCACTTGACACTCTTAAGACTAATCCCACCCGCTATGTCACGATTTTCGGTGACATATTTATGATCGTCGTAGCTTACAAAGCCATTGTCCCGAAGGTTATGGTACACGGACAGGGTCGATATCATCAGTATGGTAACGATACACAGATGCAGACGTTGCTTATCTTTTAGTATCCGAATCTTCATATCAAGTGCTTTTATTATAGCTTATTTATGTTAATTTTTACTGAGGGCTAAATTTTTGCTTGCTGTAAAGAATCCTGTGATGACATATATAGCACGGTTCAAAAAAAAGAAAGGGGTGGATCTGCGTATCCTCTTAAAAAAGCATGGTAAAAGGTTTCGTAAGAAGGGGTCAAGGGGACTGGTCC
>NZ_JABXWD010000095.1 GCF_019173545.1 Candidatus Magnetobacterium casense
CCAATACGCTCCAGAGGCTCATTGACAAGGCCATGAAAACTGGCGGGCATACGAACCTTTACATTCAGACGCCCTATGACCTGACGCAGTTACCGTTTGAGTTGTTGAACAACGGGGGCTTTGTCTTGATTAACCATAACATGCACGTAATCCGGTTGGTGGAACAGAGGAACGAGTTAAATCCGGTGGAGAGAAAAAAAGAGCCGCTTCGGATGCTGTTTATGGCCTGTTCGCCAACGGATGAGGGTTTAGATGTCCTTGACTTTGAAAAAGAAGAGGAGCGAATCTTTGACAATACCAGCAAATACAACATCGACATGCAGGTTGAGGACACGGGCAGCCTTGAGGGGCTTAAGCAGGTCAACAACTCCAGCGGCGGGTTTGACATCATCCACATAACGGGTCATGCCGGCATGGATGAAGAGATGGGGCCGGTATTTTGCATGGAGGATGAGGTTGGCAACCTCAAGAAGGTATCGCCGGAGGGGTTATGGGACGCAATTGCGCAGTTTCCACCGAAAATACTTTTCCTATCGGGTTGCTCAACGGGTGAGGAGGCGTCGTCGGAGTCTTTTGCTTACAGGATGGCACACAAGGGCGTAAGGTGGGTGCTTGGTTGGGGGCTGTCTGTTTCGGATTATGGGGCGATGGTTGTGGCCGGTAAGATATACGAAAGTCTTTCGGTTGGCAATGGGATTGATTATGCCGTGCAGAGTGCGCGGAGGTTGACTGAGAGCAAATACCACCCCTGGCCGCTCTTGAGGCTGTTTGGCGACAGGTCGCCGATTATGCCGTTGGTAGAGGCCGGACAGCCGCTCCGGCATGTCAACCCTGTTAAGATGAGGCACAAGGTACTCAAGGACAGCAACGTGCGTGTGCTTGAGAGTGGGTTTGTGGGCAGGAGGCGGAATGTTCAGCGGGGGGTAAAAGTGCTCAGGGGGGAGGATGACAAGTTCGGGCTTTTGGTGCGTGGCCCCGCCGGGATTGGAAAGAGCTGTCTTATCGGGAAGCTCGTTGAGAGGTTTACGGACAAGGAGCTGGTCGTCTTTCACGGCGTGGTCAGTGAGAAGGATGTGATCCTGAATCTGATGAAATTGTTTGACAAATTGGACAATAAGGATGGTTTAGTAATCTTAAAATCTGACAGTGTGTATGAGGAAAAAATAAAAGCCCTCTTCCGCAAGGTCTTTAAATCTCAGATTCCGACAATCATATATTTCGATGACTTTGAGCGAAACCTTGACCGTCGTGGTAATCAGCATCACGTAAAAAATGCGGTCAAGGGTATCATCAGTCCATTTCTTGAGGCGATTGACTGGGCTGAAGGCAAGAGCAACGTCGTCATCACGAGCCGGTATAACTTCATCCTTGAGCACGAAGTTGAAAACCTGTTAGCGACAAGCCTTTATGACCTGACGCTCAGGTCGTTTGATGGCGCTGATTTAAGCAAGAAGAAGAGAGAACTTGCTTGTATCGCAAAGAGCAAGAACGTCGACCTGTATCTCAAGTACGGCGGCGGTAATCCACGTCTGCTGGAGTGGCTTGACGTCATCGCCAGAGACGAGGGCAAGTACGACCTGTCTGCTCTTGAGACAAGGTTGCAGGGCAAGCAGGCTGAGTTCATCCACAAGTATCTTGCGGGCGTGATTGCGGCGACTGAGGGGGAGGGGTTTCACACGTTCATCCAGAAGGCGGCTGTGTACCGGAAGCCTGTTGGCAAGGACGCATTTGAGGGGATTGGCGATGCGGAGTTTTTAGAGACAGGCGTTGATTTGACATTGGTCGAGCGTGAGGACGTGCCTAATGGTGAGGCCGTATACTGGGTAACGCCCGTCATTCGTGAGAACATGTGGAGCAAGTTGACGGTTGATGAGATGTCTGCTATGCACAAACATGCGTATCAATGGTATGACGGTTGGATTTCAAGAGCCACCGAACCGAATTACGCATACATGGAGGAGGCCGTTCATCACGCCCTTGAAGTGGACAACATCCCTGGTGCGTGTAAGCACGCTGCCGTGTTGGGGCAATATTTTGACGACATGGTTTTATATCGCTCGGGGCGAGCGTTTATGGAGAAGGTTGCTGTCAGGGTCTCAGATGCGGTGATTGATGAGGCGAAGGCAAAAAAAGATGCTAAGGTCGGCGATTTTCTCAATGAATATGGCAAGTTATTATGGACGTTAGGCGATTCAAAGCAGGCGATTGCGTTTCACAAAAAATCCCTTGCTATAAGATTGGAAGTATATGGAGAAAAACATCCACATGTGGCGCAATCTTATAACAACATTGGAGAGGCATTGAGGGCTTTAGACAAGTCAAAGCAAGCGATTGTATTTCACAAAAAAGCCCTTGATATCCAGTTGGAAGTCTATGGAAAAAAACATCAGGATGTGGCGCTATCGTATAACAACATTGGAGTTGCGTGGCACTCGTTAGGCAAGGCAAAGCAGGCGATTGAGTTTTACGAAAAATCCCTTGCTATCCAGTTGGAGGTCCATGGAGAAAAACATCCACGTGTGGCTACTTCTTATGGGAACATTGGAAGTGCGTGGAAATCGTTAGGTGACTCAAAGCAGGCGATTGAGTTTTTCAAAAAAGCCCTTGCTATCTTTTTGGAAGTCTATGGAGAAAGACATCCCAATATTGCTACTTCTTATCGCAACCTTGCCATCGTACTCCGCAAATCAGGCAATCGGCAAAAGGCATCCTTCTACGAGGCAAAGGCCAGGGCGGCATGGCATTAACGAACTCTGCCCGTGACGCAAAAGGAACACCCTCAACCTATCAACCAGCCCATAATGGGGTCAAGGGGGCTGGCCCCCTTGCAGGGGGTTCTGAAGGGGGGCGGAGGGGGTGGGGCACCCCGGCCACAAAACGCCCCCTTCTTCCTTCTTCCATCACGCCGCCGTCGCTTGCGGTGCGCATCTTTGCCGTGTGGTACCGGCACGTGCGGGTCTATACCAAGAACCTCGTCAGCAACGGGCTGCCTCCGTTTCTGGAGCCACTGATATTCCTCACCGGCATCGGATTGGGCCTGGGCAAGTACGTCCCACAGATGGGCGGGATCGCCTACGTGAGCTTTCTGGCATCGGGGCTTTTTGTGAGCACGGCGATGTTGACGGCGGCATTTGAGTGCTCCTTTGGCACCTTCATCCGGATGGAGTTCAACAAGGTCTACGACGGCATGTTGGCCGCTCCCATCAGCGTGGAAAACCTCCTCGTTGGAGAAATCCTGTGGGCCGGCACCAAGGGGTTTTTCTTCTCCTTTGCGGTCTTGTGCATTGTCGTGGCCTTTGGGATCATGCCCGTGTCCTACACGCTGCTGGTGCCATTTGTCGGCCTCCTGACAGGGATGATGTTTGGCGCCCTGTCGCTGCTCATTACGTCGTATGTCAAGACTATCACGTACTTTAATTTTTACTTTTCGGGGTTTCTTTCGCCAATGTTCTTCTTTTCCGGCGTGGTGTTCCCACTGGAGAACCTGCCAGAGCCGTTAATCGTCCTCGCCTATGCGTTGCCACTAACTCATGCGGTTCGTCTGTCCCGGGCGCTGTGTCTGGGCAGCTTTAGCAGCTATCTGCTCCTGGATTTGCTTTACATGCTCGCCTTTACGCTCATCGTCGGCTACCTCGCCATCGGACGGTTGAGGGGCAGGCTGTTGGATTGAACGGGGGAAAAGGCAAAAGGCAAAAGGCAAAGAAGGAGGGCGGCTCCGCCCCCTCCTCAGACCTCCCCCGCAAGGGGACCAGTCCCCTTGACCCCATAATGCTTAATCCTACAGTTTTTATCTTAGACAATTGACAAATCTATGACTGATATGCAATTGTATACTGTTACAACTGAGATTCTTAACATCAGAAAGGGATTTATGTTTATATGGCTACAAAGATACTGATCGTTGATGATTCCAAGGCCTCCCGCTATGGGCTTAGGAATTGGCTTTCCAAGGAGGAAGGGGCGGAGATATTTGAGGCGGGTAATGGCCTTGAGGGGCTGGAGAGATTTAAGGAGCATCAGCCCGATATCATATTCCTTGACCTGACCATGCCGGTGATGGACGGGTTTGAGGCGTTGGAGGAGATACGAAAGCTCGACTCTCTTGCCGTGGTGGTCGTGTTGACGGCAGACGTCCAGCAAAAGACCACGCAACGGGTGCAAGAACTGGGGGCGTTTATGGTGCTCAAGAAACCGCCCGTTAAAGACAACATACTCGATGCCCTGCACAAGGGGCTGGAGCAACGCAGAAAGGACAGGTAACCAGATCACATGAGCAGTAATACGGATGTCGTCTTTAACGAGCTTGAGATTGACACACTCCACGAGATGATGAACATATCCTTTGGAAGGGCGGCCAGAGACCTTTCGGAGGTCATTGACATATACGTTGTCCTGAGCATCCCTTCGATGGAGGTCATCAATGCCTCGGAGCTTCCAGATTTCATTGCGGAGAATATACAGCAGACCTCCTCGGACAGCACTATCATCTGCCAGAATTTCCTTGGCGATTACAACGGCATCTGTATGGTAGTCTTCCCAAGCGATGACGAGCACAAGCTCCTGTCGCTGTTTCAAGACGACAGCGATAGCAACAATGAATCGATGGCAGACCTCAACCTCGACCAGGAGGTCTTTCTTGAGATCGGTAATATCCTCATAGGGACGTGTGTCAGCAAGATGGCCGAACTCATCGGCGAGTCGGTGATATATCAACCGCCCGTCGTCGTTCACAGCAACCTGATTTCAACAAACCTCTACGCATCCATCTTTGACGCCTCACAGCTTGCCCTGACCCTCAACACCACGTTTAAGTTCAAGGAACAAGACCTGCACTGTTACCTCTTTCTGATTACGAGTTGCGCCACCGTGCCGTTTCTGAAAAAGGCCATCGTTGACTATCTCAGGCAGTTCGAGTAGTTGTAATATCAGCCTCTTAACTATTTCAAAAAAATTTTTTATTTTATGTATCAGGGGGACTTGACAAGTCTATTTTCTTTGTGTATAATTACTCATGCGGATAGTTAGGTTAACAACAATAGCAATAATAGCAGCAACATTAATGCTACCCATTAATGGATATGCGCTGTTCTATGGTGCAGAGAAAAAGGAAGAAAACAAAATAACCAACGGCTTGCCTTATGAAAAGATACCGCACCGTGCAATCAAGGAAAACTCCCCCGTATCACAACACAGCAACAGCGTCCAGACAGAACACTCGGTAAGTATAAATGCCGTCGATTCACCAGCGGATGCCGATGGCACTGACATGGGTGCGATGTTCAGAAGACTCGGCAACGGTCCCCCCGAAGACAGTGGCCTGATAATCGGCAGATTGACAGGAACACCGCAAGACATAACCCTGTTGACAACGGCACTGCCCACTCTGGGAGTGTCCGAAATCAGCGCCGAGGGACATTACAGGCTTGACGACAAGGCCAGGGCTGTTGTAGAGGGATACCTGGTGTATTTCTCAAAGAAAGTAAAATCAACATTTTCGCAGTGGTTGACCCATGGTTCCAGGTACGTGCCAGTGATGAAACAGGTGCTGCAAGAGCACAACGTCCCCGGAGACCTCGTTTATCTGCCCTTAATCGAAAGCGGTTTCAATATCTTTGCACGCTCAAATTCTCATGCGGTTGGCCCCTGGCAACTGATGGCCACAACGGCAAAGCGGTTAAATCTTAATATCAACTACTGGGTGGATGAGAGACACGACCCCATAAAATCAACCGTGGCGGCTTCAAGATACCTGAAATTCCTGTTTGAGAAGTTTGGCTCCTGGGACCTCGCAATTGCCGCATACAACGCCGGAGAACTCAACATAGAAAATGCCCTGAGACGCTCAAACACAACCTCCTTCTGGAAGCTGTTTAGCAGCACGCACATACCTAAAGAGACCCGACAGTTTGTCCCAAAATTCCTTGCAGCACGTGAGATAGGACAGACCCCCGATAAGTACGGCCTGGACGACGTGGATGTGCGAACCCCGTTTACGTTCGATGTGGTGGTCATCTCCCCGCCGGCCACGCTGGAATTCGTCGCCAAAGCGGCAGGCACCACTGTTGAGAAGATACGCGAACTAAACCCAGAAATCAAACAATGGTGCATCCCCCCTTACGTGCAGAAATACCGTCTGAGAATCCCCGTGGGAAAAAAAGACTCCTTCATGACAGCCTATAACGCCGCCAGTAATGGCGAAAGATACCCCCTGGCCAGCTACATAACCGTACAAGGCGATACCATCGCTGCTATCGCACGCAAGGCACGGGTGCAGGCAGACATCCTCCGAGACCTCAACCGCTTGTCATCAAAGGGCTCATTAACCCCTGGCATGGTCATTTATCTGCCACCAAACACAACCATCGCAAAGACAACAGATGATGACCATCAAACAGAAAAAATACGCGATAAACATAAAAACTTCAAAAAGACACGCTTAAACGCAAAGACATCAACGCATAAATCGAAAGTTTACGCAAAAACAACAGTGCAGAAGACGAAAATTCAAGCAAAAGCAAAAAATCCTGCATCCAAGAAAATCGTAAAAATACACAATAAAACGACCACCCAGACCAAGGCCTCAGTCAAACAACACAAACGCACATAGGGAGTCACCACCGAATGAGTAGCATAGCAGTTGTCTCTGTAACGGCCATACCGGTGCTTAGTCCTTTCTGGATACTTGCTGCCGGGGCTGGAGCCGCTGTGGCGGCATCTCGTTTTGCCCTGGATGTTTACGCCGACTACAAAGACGCAAAAAAAAACGCTCAAATGGCCGCCTTCGTTGCCTCCCTGCGCAACAACCTGAAAAACACGGTAGCCGAATTTAAAAGCGACATAGACAACCTGCAAGATGGCAGCAGTGACCACCTGCTGGAGAAATTAAGCCACATAGAGACCTTTGACCACACCATCCAACTTGCCAACACCCAACAGGCCGTGCAGGAGGCAGTCATAAAGTTTGGCCAACACTACAGCGCCCTCAAGGCTGAGATAGAGGCCATAAAGGTCGAACAACGACAGACCCAAAAGGCTAAAACCAAAAAGACCGAAACAATAAAGGCCACAGCAACGGAGTTTGCAGGGCATCAACCCACCCCTGTCACTACTGCCACCATCGATACCGCACAGCAGACAGGGCAACGCCACGTGCGACAGCCTGAGACCACCCTGCAACCCATAGGTGGAAAGGGTGAACGTGAGGAAATCGTTGCAGAAGCATGGCAGTTTTACAATCGCATACGGGACATCGATCCGGACTATGTCAGCGAGCTTACCCCGTTGGCAAACGAAATTGACCACTGTCCGTATTCCCAGCGCCTGCAACTGATCAGGACAACCATGAAGTTGCACTATGGCAAGATAAAGGCCATTATGGCGGAGACAAACTCCTTCAGGGATATGCTTGAAAAGCTCCTCGGATATGCCTCACAGTACGACGGCGCCGCCGAGGTCTCTCCAACGATAGAGACATTATTTTCACAAAAGTATATCAACAGGCAACAGTACGACAACGGCGTTGCACAGTTGACGGAGTTTGTTGCAAAAGCGGAGGAACGCATCGCACGACAGAGGCTTATCCGTCAACTCAAGGACAACATCGAGTCCCTGGGCTATGCCATTGCTGCCGGCACTGATACCGCTTCCACGGACGTTGAGGCATTGGCCTCAGACCTGCTCCTGAAAATAGACACCGGGCAGATCGTCTATATCGATACACAATGGCAGGACTACAAGGTCATGCTAAAGCTCAACAAGGATGCAGAGCTTACCACCAGGTTGATCAGACTCGTGCAGAGTCAACAGCAGACACAGGACGTCCCAACCAATCAGAGGCAGCGTGATATGGAAATAGCCAGGAAGTGGTGTGAGGACTATGACAAGTTCCTGGAAAAACTCCAACAAGAACATCTCTCTCTGGGCCTCAGACTCCGGAAAGAACCACAGGAGCAAGACATCCTCTACGTCGTAGACAATCGACAACAGACCAACAAACGCAAACAAGAAAAAACAGACAGTTCTGCACACAACACAGTGAGAACAGCAGACTGAACTCTCACCCCGTTGACGGCTTAAAATTTGAGGGCCGTTATCTCTGCAGAACTGGCAAATCTTACGTTGTAACAACAAGGAGGTACCGAACACAATGGAGCTACCGAACTTTCTCTCATCGGTGAAGCAATTTGAACCACTCAGTAAGGAAGAGATACAAACGCTGGTGTCAGCGGCAACAGTGCAGGAGTACACGGACGGCCAGGAGATAAAGAAACGGGGCGAACTCAGCAGATCGCTCTGGGTCGTCTACGACGGCAAGGCCAACGTGGCCTTAACGGAGGCCAATGGTGAAAAAAAAGTCATCGCAACCCTTACACGTGGTGAGATATTTGGCGAGATGTCGTTGATGAGTGGCGAACCCTCCGAAGCCGATATCGTAGCCTATGGTGGGTGTAAGGTCATCAGACTCGACAGGGAACTCTGCTCTGACGTGATAATGAAAAACCCCAAGACCCTGACCATTATAGCCCAAACCATCACCAGACGTCTGATCCAGAGGGAACGGGAAAACCTGGAAAAACCTGATATCACCACCGCCCTGCAACACAACACCGACCCCTATGACCTGGAGTTCTCCTCTGCCATAGAGCCTATAAAGGTGCTGGTAATAAACAGCCGCATAGCATCACTGAAGTATGCCTTGTTTGATACCAAGTACAGCATCCCCCTGATGGATGGTCTCATTGACAAGATTGGCACACCCAATTGCAGCCACACCGTCTACACCGCCGGCAGCAAGCATGAACTCACAACGGATGCCGGCACAACGGCAGAGGCCATAAAATCAATGGTTACCGCCCTGCTGGACTATAAATACGGTATGATAAAACACATCGACGAAATAAAAGCAGTCGGACACCGTGTTGTCCACGGTGGGGCTAATTTCTTTAACTCCGTGGTGATTGACGATAAAGTGAAGGAGGTCATCAGGCAGTGCTCACAACTGGCCCCCCTGCATAACCCATACAATCTGGCAGGGATTGAGGAGATGATGAAACTCCTGCATCAGGCCAGACATGTTGCGGTTTTTGATACAGCCTTCCACCGAAACATGCCCGAACACGCTTACAAGTATGCCCTGTCCAAGAGCTTGAACGAAGATGAGACCATCCGCCGTTATGGTTTTCATGGCATAAATCACCGCTACGTTACCTTAAAGGCTGCCACGTACCTTAAACGTTCCGTCAAGGACCTCAAGATCATTTCCTGTCACCTCGGACATGGCGCTTCGCTGTGTGCCATAGACCACGGACGAAGCATTGATACATCGATGGGGATGACGCCCCTGGAGGGGTTGATGATGGGCACCAGGTGTGGAGACGTAGACCCAGGAGTTATTATATATCTCATGAAACTGGGTTTTACGGCTGATGAACTCTCAAATATACTCAACGTGGAAAGTGGTCTCAAGGGGGTCAGTGGCGTCAGCAACTGCATGAAGGACGTCCTGGATGCCGCCGAGGAAGGTAACAAGCGAGCCAAGGATGCCATCGGGATGTACTGCTATCGTATAAAGAAGTACATTGGCGCCTACATAGCCGCACTTGGTGGACTGGACGTGCTCATCTTTACCGGCGGCATCGGTGAGAACTCCACAGAGGTACGTGCCAGGGTCTGTCAGGGATTGCAGCCCTTTGGCATCAGCCTCTATGAGGAGGCCAATCGTCAGGACAGGTCATTCCTGAAACAGGTGGAGGAGATAACCGCACCGGGGTCAAATATACGTGTGCTTGTCATCAAGTCCAATGAAAATATGATGATAGCCCGCGAAACCCTCCATGCCATGGGCAGGTTGCGTTCAACCAACGTAGAGGAGTACAGGCGCCGACCAATCCCCATCAACGTATCCGCCCACCACGTGCATGTCAACCAGGCTGCCTTTGAGGTGCTCTTTGGCCCGGGCAGGACACTGACTCCGAGGACCCCGCTGAGTCAACCCGGTCAGTACGCAAGCGAGGAAACGGTCAACCTCATTGGCCCAAAGGGCAGGGTGGAAAAGGTCAGAATTCTGGGGCCATTCCGAAAGGAGTGTCAGGTGGAGATCGCACGCACGGAGGAATTCAAACTCGGCATTGACGCCCCCGTCAGGGACTCCGGTGACATAGAGGGCACTCCAGGGATAATCCTTGAGGGTGAGGTCGGACAACTAAAAATCGACAAAGGAGTCATCTGTGCCCGACGACACGTACACATGTCCCCGGAGGATGCCCTGGGCTACGGTCTCAGGGATAGAGACGTCATCCTGGTCAAGGTGCAGAGCAAACGAGAGCTGATCTTTGGCGATGTCCTGGTCAGGGTCAACCCTGATTTCAGGCTCGACATGCACATAGATACAGACGAAGGAAACGCAGTCGAACACGTCACGGGTATTGTCGGCTACATCGAAGGCATTCAATCACGGGCATACATGTAGGCAAAAGAACACAGCCGGATAGCATTATAGCTCGTTTAGATTGAGCGAAATACAAAGAAAAAAAAAGGGGCGGCT
>NZ_JABXWD010000096.1 GCF_019173545.1 Candidatus Magnetobacterium casense
TTTTGGGGCTGCGGTATTAAAGAAAATTAGAGAAGGATTTTCGTGACATATATTTTTATGGTAAAGTAGTTGAGCAGGAAATAAAGGTACCTGTTGAGGATTTTGTTGAGACTTAGAAAGCGTAGGGAGGATTATTATGCGTAAGAGAGTATGTCTGCACAGTCGTCAGTTGGCAATGTTGTTGTTGGGGGTTGTTGCTTTTCTGTGGCTGGTGGGGATCGCCGCAGCGCAGGAGAAGTACGTCTATAAACAGATGTGGCCAAAACTCGAACAACCGTGGTATTTTAATAGCCCTGAAGGCGTAGCTGTAGATACCAGCGGTAACGTCTACGTCGCTGATACGAAAAATTACCGCATCCATAAATTCACATCCGATGATAAGTTCATCGCTAAATGGGGCAGTAAAGGCAGTGGTGATGGACAGTTTGATAGGCCTTATGGTATAACGTTAGATAATAGCGGTAACGTCTACGTTGCTGATACGTATAACAACCGCATCCAGAAATTCACATCTGATGGTAAGTTCATAACTAAATGGGGCAGTTTCGGCAGCGGTGATGGGCAGTTTGCTTACCTTCAAGGCATAACGGTAGATGGCAACAGTAACGTTTACGTTGTTGATCAAGGTAACGACCGCATCCAGAAATTCACATCAGATGGCAATTTCATTGCTAAATGGGGTAGTAACGGTAGCGGTGATGGGCAGTTTGCTTACCTTCAAGGCATAGCGGTAGATGGCAGCGGCAACGTCTACGTTGTTGATCAAGGTAACGGCCGCATCCAGAAATTCACATCAGATGGTAAGTTTATCACTAAATGGGGTAGCAACGGCAGCTATGATGGGCAGTTTGTTTACCTTCATGGCATAGCGGTAGATGGCAGCGGCAACGTCTACGTCTCCGATAGTAGTAACTCCCGTATTAATAAGTTTACCTCCGATGGCAAGTTCATCACTAAATGGGGCAGCTTCGGCAGCTATGATGGGCAGTTTATTCAACCTATAGGTATAGCGGTAGATGACAGCGGCAACGTCTACGTCTCCGATAGTAGTAACTCCCGTATTAATAAGTTTACCTCCGATGGCAAGTTCATCGCTAAATTGAATAATTGGGGCAGCGGAGATGGGCAATTTTCGAGGTCTGAAGGTATAGCGGTAGATGGCAGTGGCAACGTCTATGTTGTTGATCTAGGTAACGGTCGCATCCAGAAATTCACATCAGATGGTAAGTTCATCACTAAATGGGGTAGCAGTGGCAGCGGCGATGGACAGTTTTCTCACCCTACAGGCATAGCGGTAGATGCTAGTGGTAACGTATACGTGACTGAATATAACAACAATCGTATCCAGAAATTCACCTCCGATGGCAAGTTCATCACTAAATGGGGTGGTAATGAGCAGTTTAGTGCACCTTGGGGGATAGCGATAGATGGCAGCGGTAACGTCTATGTCGCTGATTTTTATAACGACCGTATCCAGAAATTCACCCCCGATGGCAAGTTTATAGCTAAATGGGGTAGCAGTGGCAGCGGCGATGGACAGTTTTCTCACCCTACAGGCATAGCGGTAGATGCTAGTGGTAACGTATACGTTGCTGATTTTTCTAACTATCGTATTCAGAAATTCACATCCGATGGTAGGTTCATCGCTAAATGGGGTAACAAGGGTAGCGATGAAGGACAGTTTTTTGGCCCTGCATACATATCGTTAGATGACAGCGGTAACGTCTACGTTACTGATTATGCCAACCACCGCATACAGAAATTTAGCTACGATGGCAAGTTCATCACAAGGTTTGGAGAGTTCGGCAGTAACACAGGGCAAGTTAACTTCCCAGCAGGTGTTTCAATAAGCAAAAACGGGGACATCTACGTTGCTGATAAATATAACGACCGTGTCCAGGTCTTTACCTTGAAGACATCCACAGCCCCAGACAAAGCCATAATCGTAGCCGGAAGCGGCCCATATCAAAACAACACCAACAACTTGTGGAACGCAACCCAAATGAACGCTACCTACGCATACTATACGCTTAACAGGCAGGGTTTTGACAAAGACAACATCTACTACCTCACCGCAGGCAATAGCCAGGACCTTGACAACAACGGCCTCCTGGACGACATGTACAGTGGGGTATCAAACGCCAAACTCCAACAGGCCATAACCGAATGGGCCAAGGGTGCAAATAACGTCGTCATCTACCTGACCGGCCACGGAGGAGAGGGCAAGTTCCGGATCAACGAAAAAGAAACGCTTGCATCCACAGACCTGGCCTCGTGGATCAACACGCTCCAACAGGACATAACCGGCAAGATAACCGTGGTCTACGACGCCTGCGAATCGGGCAGTTTCATAGGCGACCTCAAACCAACAACAGGCAAGGAGCGGATAAACATCACAAGCACCGCAAGCACGGAAGAGGCACTTTTCGTTAATAGTGGTACCGTATCGTTTTCATATCCATTCTGGTCGCAGGTCTCTAGTGGGGCCACGGTCTATAATGCGTTTAAGATTGCGCGAGACACCATAAACTACATGAAATGGAACCAGACCCCCAACGTCGATGACAACGGCAACGGTCTTGGCAACGAACCAGCCGATGGCAACCTGGCAGAGACCTACACCATCGGCAATGGTACCCAGTCCGCCGCGGACATGCCGTTTATAGGCTCCGTCTCCCCCGACCAGACACTCAACGGCCAGCAGTCGGCCAAGATTCGCGCCGAAAACGTCGTCACATCGGACAAGATACAGAAGGTGTGGGCACTCATCAAGCGCCCCGACTCTGCACCCTCCAATCCCGACGAACCGATAACGTCGCTGCCGTCAATTGATCTTACCGATATTGGGTCAAACGCCTACGAGGGCACATACGACTACTTTGATGTCTCCGGGGCATACGAGATCGCCGTCTACGCGATGGACTCAAAGGGCGGCCTCTCCCTGCCCAAGGCCACGACGGTCACCCAGACGGGCGGTGCATCAACCGGCCCCAAACCCGCGATCACCGCAAACGGTGCCAAAGACACAATCAACATCAAGACCACCGACACTCTTACTATCACCGTGGCGTTAGACGCGGGCGGGTTCTCCGGCCAGAACGCCGACTGGTGGCTACAGGCCTTGACGGACTTCGGGGCGTTTTACTACGATGTCGTGGGCGGTTCGTGGAGCTGGAGGCCGGGTAAAGCCGTGACGTACATGGGGCCGTTGTTCAACCTCGGTCAGACGGAGGTGCTCAGGATGTCCGGCCTGCCCGTGGGGACGTACAGCTTCAGCTTCCAGGCAGACCTCACAATGGACGGCAAGAAGAACGGCCAGGTGTACTCAGATACCGTGGCGGTCATCGTGAGCCAGTAGGGGAGACAAGAGAAAAAAAAAGAATGGAGGGCTTTGCCCCTTTTATGCCGGGGGAACTGAGCCAGGGGCGGCTCGCCCCTAGCCGACCTCTCCCGCAGACCCACCCACAAGGGAGGGGGTGGGGCACCCCCGCCACAAAAAAAGCCCCCTTGACCCCGTAAAGGGCTGGGGGACAAGTTTAAAAGTAGTTATTTTATCATAAAAGTCGGTCTGAACTTGAACTTTGGATGAAACTGACAGCCAACAAAACAGGGTTGCTTGGGAATCTCTGCTATCTGCACCGTTGTCAGACTTACATTGTATTGTACAGCTAAAAACACCGTTATTATTGTAAGGGGTCAACAAAAGGAATGTCAAGCTAGAGCAATCCCACAATCCCACGGTAAATTTGTTCTGTATACTTTGACAATGTCAGATAATAGAAAAATAGGGATTGTCTGAAATAGGATTACGCAGATTATCTGCCCTGCGACGACCGTAGGGAGCAAAGTGATCAATCATGCTTCAGACAATCCGTAAAGCATTTATACGTGGTTTCCACGATAACCGTCCAGTTCTATTTTGCTGTGACACACAAAAAATTACCCCTTGACAAGACAGATTAAAATAAGCTAACCTACTTGACGTGACATTAGTCACTGCAATGTAAATACACGAAAAATATTAAGGAGGACGTCTGACAGATGGAAGGTGTTATTGATGGCAAGATGAAGGAAAAACACCATCATCACCACGAGGTAGAACTGAGTGTTTGGCCTCTTGTTGTAGCGGTGGGAGCGTTTCTGGTACCCATTGCCTTTATTCTGGCCTTTTCCTGGGGCGTGCGGTTTTTGGGACTGCTCGTAGCGGGTGTGGCCGTGGGTACTCTGGTTGTGGGGCTGTTTGGTTGGGTGCAGGAGGTGCACAGCAAAAAGGAGGATGGTGGCCTAAGCAAGCTGGCGGTTATCGTGTTTATCATCTCCGAGGTGGCGCTGTTTGGCGGCCTGTTTGCCGGATACCTGTATACAATGCTACCGGAGGATATCTGGCCACCGGCTAATACACCTGAAGGCGTCCCCCCCCTGGCCCTTGCCGTACTACTGAGCGTGTTTCTGATCTCTTCCAGCGGCACTATGCACGTGGCAGAAGAAAAACTGGAACATGGCGATACCAACGGCTATAAGGGTTGGCTCATCTTTACCTTTATACTGGGATTTCTGTTCTTGTCGTTTATGGCCTTTGAATGGTACAAACTCATCACTCATGAGCGCTTCACAATATCAACCAACGCCTATGGGACATTCTTCTTTACCATCACCGGCTTTCATGGTTCACACGTAATTGTGGGCCTTATCATGCAGTTGTTTCTCGTAATATTGGCTTCGCAAAACAAGGTCGGCAAAAATAAACTCACCTTCAGCAAAGTGACCGGGTTGTACTGGCACTTCGTTGACGTTGTGTGGCTGATGGTCTTTTCGTTCATGTACATAATCCCATACTTTAAGGTTGGACAATAGACCGATGCCTCTGAAACTGTCTGTCCTGTCGCTGTTAATTGCCGTAGGGATATTGGCAACAAACGCCCTGGCAGCACCACCCCTAAAGGGAAAGTCTGACTTTGATCCCTCGATCCTAAAGGTCAAGGAGGATGATTTTCTCGGCAAGGTTGTACCTGACACAACGATGACCGATGATGCCGGTAACACCTTTTCACTGAGTAAGTACAAGGGTAAACCGTTGCTGTTGTCCATCATATATTTCAGATGTGCCACGGCCTGTCCGGTCCTCAATGAGGGCCTTTCTGAGGCCTTAAGCAACATCAGTCTGAGATTAGGCGATGACTATAACGTCATAACCCTGAGTTTCGATGATAAAGAGGGTCCGGCTGACGGCCAATGGTTTCGTAAAAACCTCGCGGTCAAGATGAAGGACAAGATACCGCAAGACTTCAACAAATGGGTCTTTGCCACAGCGGATGCTGCCCAGATCAAAAAGCTCACGGAGGCCACAGGCTACAGGTTCTTTTACATGGCGCAGGACAAGCTGTTTGTCCATCCCAACGTCTACATCTTCCTGTCTCCGGAGGGTGTGATAACCAGATACATATTTGGGCTGTACCCGCCCTCCATTGACATAAGACTAGCCCTTGTGGAGGCCGGACGCGGCAAGGTCGGCAAGACGCCGCTGTTAAGCTCGGTTGCCCTGGCCTGTTACAAGTATGATGCGGCCATAGGTGGATACAGGTTAGACCTGCCGCGGGTCTTTGCGGGTATAGGTGTGTTGGTGGGGCTTCTTACGGGGTTAGTGGTGTTTGTGTACTGGAGAAGTCTGAAGAAACAAAGAGCAAGAACGGCTGATTTTCAGCCATAAAGATTCAGGAGGTTAGGGAAAAATGCTGAGGACTTTTTTGAGCAGCCTTTTGGTTATGGTCTACGTTTTAGCCCCTTATGTGGCCGGAGCGGCCAGGGAGGCTTCAGACCCTGTAGATGGATGGGAGCAGCAGTTCATGATATGGTCTGTAGTCTCAACCGTGATCTACTTGATAGTGACCGTACCGCTTATCTACTTCGTAATAAAGTACAAGAGGAAGTCAAAGGACGAGGAGGGTGCCTATATCGAGGGCAACCTGGGTCTGGAGATACTCTGGACGGTTATTCCTTTAGTGATAATCGTGTTTTTGGGTGCACAGTCATGGGCGTTGTTCAACAACTACCGCAAGCCGCCAAAGGACGCCTTTGAGGCCAAGGTCGTTGCTTCGATGTACAAGTATGAGATGATATCCCCCGAGGGGATTCACACCGCCAACGAATTGAGGGTACCCGTGGGGCATGTAAAGCTCAATCTTACCAGTTCGGATGTCATCCACAACTTTGCCATACCGGCCTTCAGGGTACGTGAGGATATGGTGCCTGGACAGATGACGTACCTGTGGTTTAATGCAAAGGAGCCGGGGACGTATCAGGTATACTGTGCCGAGTTCTGTGGCACCGGGCATTCAAATATGCTCGCAAAGGTAATCGCCATGCCAAAGGCGGAGTACGCAAAGTGGGTCAGTGAAAACACCGGCCCTGAGGCTGCTGATGTCACGCCGGAGGAAAAGGGCAAAAAGCTCGCAGAAAACCTGGGCTGTACCGGATGTCACAGCGTCAATGGCGACAGCTCCGCCGGACCGACGTTTAAAGGGCTTATGGGCAGCACGGTGACACTCGCTGACGGCAAAACCCTCACTGCCGACGATGCCTTTGTCAAGGCAAAGATCAAAGACCCCAAGGCCACGCTGGTCAAGGGCTTTGACCCGATGATGCAACCAAGCAATCTCAGCGATGCCGAACTCGAGGCCATAACGGCGTATCTGAAGACTCTTAAGTAGAAAAAGACATATAAGGAGGTAATACGTTTATGACTAAGGAACCGACCGGTCTTAGGGCGTGGATATTTACGACTGACCACAAGAAGATTGGAATAATGTATCTGTGTACGGCGTTGTTGTTTTTTGTTGTCGGACTCTTGCTGGCCATCGTGATGAGGACGGAGCAGTTGAGTCAGGCAGGGAAGGTCATCATCGACGCAAAACTCTACAACGTGGCCTTTACGATCCACGGTGCTGCAATGGTGTTGTTTTGGATGATCCCCATAGTGCTTGGTTTCTTTGCCAACTATCTGGTGCCTCTGATGATCGGTGCGCATGATGTAGCCTTTCCGCGTCTCAATGCCCTGAGTTACTGGCTCTACGTGGGGGCATGTCTGATAGCGGTTTGTGCACTTGTGTTACCGGGCAGGCTCGATATAGGCTGGACGGGATATCCCCCGTACTCGATTAAAGGAGGGGCCAATGTGGCCTTTTATGTCTTTGCTGTGCACCTGCTGGGTTCATCGAGCATTGCCTCGGCCGTGAACTTCATCACCACGATAATCACGCTCAGGGCGCCGGGGATGACCTGGGGCAGGTTAAACCTCACCATCTGGGGGCTTTTGGGGGGCTTTATCATCCAGCTCGTGGGTGTGCCCGTATTAGCAGCCGCGGTGACGCTGCTGCTGTTTGACAAGTATCTTGGCACCAGCTTCTACGACTCATTCAAGGGTGGCAATCCTATCCTGTATGAGCATCTGTTCTGGTTCTATGCCCACCCGGCCGTTTACGTTGTCGCATTGCCAGTCTTTGGCATAGTCTCTGACATCATTTCGACCTTCTCACGGAAGAAGGTCTACGGATACACGAGCATGGCCATCGCTATTATGTGCATCACGGTGCTGGGATTTGAGACATGGGTGCATCACCTCTACGTGGCCGGAACCCTGGACTGGACGCGTGTAGTGTTCATGTGGGGAACCATCTTGATTGGTGTGCCCACGGGTATCAAGACGTTTAACTGGCTTGCCACTATGCACAAGGGTTCTATTGAGTTGAGTGCGCCGATGCTCTATGCCCTGGGGTTTATATCGCTCTTTACCATTGGCGGTGTAACGGGCATAGCAAACGGTCTGTTAGCCTTTGACACGCACGTGCATGACTCACACTGGGTCGTTGCGCATTTTCACTATGTGTTGGCCATCAGCATGTCGATGCTGTGTCTGGGCGGAATATACTACTGGTTTCCGAAGTTCACTGGAAAGATGTATAACGATGGCCTTGCAAAGTTCGCCTTCTGGCTGACGCTCATCGGAGCAATGATTGCCTTTCTGCCGCAGTTTCACATGGGCTACGACGGCATCCCCCGCAGGTACTGGAAGGTGCCCGTTGAGTACACCACTCACATGAGGATTGCCTCGATCTTTTCGTACATCGCCATTGTCGGGTTTTTGCTGACCATATACAACTACATACACTCGGCCATCAAGGGTGCCCCGGCGCCGGCCAACCCGTGGGGATCGAAGTCGCTTGAGTGGCAGATTCCTTCACCGCCGCCATTTTACAACTTCGAGGAAATCCCCGTCATCACCGAAGGCCCATACGAGTACGGTAAGCCAAAGTAACAAGATAAGAAGAAAAAGAAAAGAAGGGGGCGGCTTCGCTTCTTGACGCTCCAGGTCGCACCTGGCCCCCTTCAGATCCCCCCCACAAGGGGACCAGTCCCCCACTGAGCCGGGGGAACTTAGCCGGGGGCGGCTCGCCCCTCGCTGACCCCTTGACCCCATCCTTGCCCTTCGTGCATCTTTAACGACATATAAACCTCCTATCGCAAGATTGACAAGTGGTAGAAAAAGAGTTATAATAAATTAATGTAAATGGACACAAATCTTTATAGCATAAATCAGTGGTTATTTAAGGGGTCACAACTCCTATTAGTTAATCAAATATATATATGCTATAGAATGAAAAAGAAAGGAGCATAGATGCGATGGTTTTGATAGCACCTTCAATACTTTCAGCAGACTTCTTGCAGTTGAGAGCGGATATACTGGCATCCATGGAGGCCGGGGCCAATATGTTCCACATTGATGTGATGGATGGTAGTTTTGTACCAAACATAACGGTTGGTCCGTTCGTTGTGCAGCAAATAAGGAGGGCAACGGTTCTCCCGCTTGACGTACACCTGATGATAGAGTCTCCGGATAGATATCTGATGGACTTCATCAGGGCCGGTTCCGACACCATCACTGTCCACTTTGAGGCAGACAGGCACTTGCACAGAAACGTAACCTTACTAAAAGAGGCGGGTTGCAAGGCCGGTGTTGCCATAAACCCCGCCACGCCCATTGAATCCCTGACGGAGATACTGCCGGATGTCAATGTGGTGGTCTTGATGTCGGTCAATCCCGGCTTTGGCGGACAGGAGTTTATACCTCGGTCTATTGAAAAGATCAGGCGTCTCAAAAAACTTATTAACCAAATGGAGCTAAAGACCCTCATAGAAGTAGATGGCGGGGTGGGGCCGAAAAATGCCGCAGAGATCATACAGGCCGGGGCCGATATCCTGGTTATGGGGTCGGCATTTTATAAGTCAAAGGATTACAAAGAAACCATTCGTGCCGTAAGGTCGGCTTAGGCCTCCAATGGCTACAGCCTCTGATTTAAAGTCTCTGGCTGATGAGCAGCGGCTAAAGGGTAATTACAAGGCCGCCATTAAGTACTATCGTCAGGCCATAGATATCTCCACCAAGAGGGAGACCGCCAAAACGGGAGGCTCCAGGAGAGGACAACAGGCAGATATATCGCATGAGGCAGGTGGGCCAGGCAAACATTTGCGTCAGATAGTGGATGCCCAGGTGGGTCTGGCCCTTGCACGCAGGGCACTGGGGCAGTGGAAGGAGGCTCTCACCGCCCTGCAACAGGCAAGACAACACTACTGCGACACCAGCGATAGGGCCGGTATTGCCTTCAGCCTCTGGGCGGAGGCCGGTACGTTGCGTGTCAAGGGCGATATCCCCGGTTGTATTGAGCTGTTTAAGCAGGCAATGGAGCAGTTTACGAAGCTGGGTGATGAATCGGGCGTGGGGTACTCTCTGTGCGGCCTGGGCGGTGCTCATAGGATCGAAGGTTCATATCAGACCTCGTTTGACTACTACAGCAGGGCAAACACCCTGTTCTCCTCCCTGGATGACCGTTTTGGTACTGCATATTCCTTTTGTGGTATGGGCAATGCCCTCAGAATGAAGAACGAACTCAAAGAGGCAAAGGACTACCTGCACAGGGCGCTGACCCTCTATGGCAAGATTGGTGACATTGTCAGTTCGGCCTACACGCTGTTAAGCCTCGGTCTGTTGTATACGACAACAGGGAAGTATGAAATGGCTGAGAGCTTTTTTGACAAGGCACAACAACGCTTTAAAGCCACCTCTGATGCGCGTGGGAGCATTTATGCACTTCTTGGCAGGTGCCAGTTAGGCCATTTGACCAATCCCGGCGCAGACAACGCAGCGCTTCTGGATAGGGCGTTACAGTATGCCAATCAGTATGACTTTGCGGTTGAGAGGTGTCATTGCATAAAGCTAGGTGCGGTACTGAAGGGTATCACGACTGATTGCCATGAGCAACTGAGGATTGCCAATGTGGGTGAGGCATTACCCCTGGACATCCCCTGAGAGAGTTGTGAGGCTATAGACCAACCCTCGTAAATACCCCGCTGTTAATTATCATAAGAAGTAATACCTAACCGGTAGTTAAAATATCTTCCTTCTCTTTGTGAAAATTATCATGACCTTCAACCAATATTCTACTGAGTTGACCTGACGATATATCAACACCAAACTCATGAAGTTGT
>NZ_JABXWD010000097.1 GCF_019173545.1 Candidatus Magnetobacterium casense
TATCATCGACATGCTCAGGTATGACGCCGGGATGTACGGTGTTGTTGCGGCGCTCTTGAGGGATGAGAGACTGCGTGTACGCATAGGGGCCATTGCACTGGTCGAGGCGCTGAAGGAGCAGGGACTTGAGATTGTACAGGATATTGCCGACAACATTGTGCCGTTGTTGAGTGACGACAGTCCCAATGTCAGAGGTGATGTGGCTTATGCCTTTGGCATCATCGGGCAGGAGAGACATATTGTTCCGCTTCAGGGGCTGCTGACTGATGAAAACACGGAAGTGGCACAAACTGCGCAAGATTCAATAGATTCGATATTGTCTGTTTTAAATAAAGGTGGGGGGGGAATGACTGAAAACATACCATTAGTTCTGTTTGGAGTGCTTGCTGCGATAGTTGTTATACTGATTGTGTACGTAAAGCAGATTAGACACAAAGCCCTTAGCGTCATCACAGACGCCGTGGAGAGGGCCGATATCCTGCTTGAGGAAAACAACCACGAGGATGCCCTGGGCATATATTCCGATGTGTTGGAGCGTGTGTCGGAGAAGAAAATGCCGGTGCTGTATGGCCATATAAAGAACAACATGGGTATCTGTTTTCGTAAGCTGGCCGTTGGCGACAAGAGGGAGGAAAGCATCCTCAAGGCGCTTGAGGCCTATGAAGACGCCCTGACCGTATATACGGTAAAGGATTATCCCGCTGACTACGGAGCAACACAGAATAACCTTGCAAATGCGTGGTGGGCGCTCTCCGAAATGTGCAACAAGGAGGAAAATATCCAAAAGACCATCCAGGCCTACGAAAAGGTGCTCAAGATATACACCGCCGAAAACAACCCCGAAAAGTATGGACACGTCCAGACCAGCCTCGGTCATGCCTTCAGGGCAATATCGGTATGCCGCGACAGGGAGAAGCACCTTACCAGGGCCATTGCCGCCTACGAAGAGGCCCTGAGGGTCAGAAACAACCAGGAACATGCCATCGAATACGGACACATAAAGATCAGCCTGGGGCATGCTTACTGGGAACTTGCATCGTTCCAGGACCGGGCCGAATTTCTGACCAAGTCGGTGGAGGCCTACAGGGATGCCCTGACGGTTCGCTCGCTGGAGTTCTCTGCCACAGAGTACGCAATAACACAAAACGACCTCGGAAACTCTCTCTGTGACCTGGCGGAACTAAAGGATAAGGAAGAAAACCTCCAGATGGCCGTTACTGCCTACAAGGAGTCCCTACGGGTGTGGACGCCCACCGACTACGCAAAAGACTACGCAATGGCACAAAACAACCTGGGAAGCACCTTCGGACTGCTCTCCGAAATACGCGACAGGGAAAACAACCTGGCAGAGGCGATACAGGCATTTAATGAATCGCTCAAGGTCTACACGCCCGATAAGTATCCGATGGAGTACGGCATGACTCAAAACAATCTCGGCAGCGCCTACAACATCCTGTCCCAGACGCAGAATAAGGAAACAAACCTCAAGCTGGCCATATTTTCCTTCAAGGAGGCCCTCAAGGTCTATTCGCCACAACGCTCCACCTTTGACTACTTTATAACGCAATGCCACCTGGGTAACGCCTACAGTGAACTCTCCACGTGTTGTGATAAGGCGGAGAACCTCTACAAGGCAATCCGGTACTATGAAAAGGCACTCAAGTTCGATCTTGCACAACAGTACCCCTTCAAGTATGGTATAACTCAGCACAGTCTGGGTAACTGCTACTGTGCCCTTGCCCTTGTCCACAACGCCGAGGACAACCTCCAGCGGGCCGTCAAGGCATATGAGGAGGCCCTGACAATCTTCACACAATCATCGGCACCATCAAAGTACGCAGATATCAAAAATAAACTCGACACCACCCTGCAGGACATTGCCGACCTCAGAAAGAGTGTGTGATGTGCAATTCATCTTGTATGGGAGGGGGGGCAATTTGGGGCATCGCTGCTTGTGTAGTGCTAAGTATAATGGGGTCAAGGGGACTGGTCCCCTTGCGGGGGAGGTCTGAGGAGGGGGCGGAGCCGCCCTCCTTCTTTCTCCTGGCTCGTATATAATTAATTCTGTCCAGGCACTTATAAGTAATTATGGGCAGGTACTTATCAAAAAAAAGCGAAAGGATTTTATTATGACATCAAAGAGTGAAATAGTTCTACAGACAGACATCAAGGGGCTTAGGCTCATCAAGCGTGGCAAGGTCAGAGACATATACGACTGCGGACAACACCTGTTGATGGTGGTTACGGACAGGTTGTCTGCATTTGACGTGGTACTGCCATCGGGGATACCGTCAAAGGGGGAGATACTGACCAGGCTATCCGTGTTCTGGTTCAGGCTCGTGGAGGATATTATTGGCAACCACCTGGTCTCTGCCGAGGTCAACGACTTCCCCGGCATCACAGGGCAAGAGGACAGGGCAATCCTCAGCGGCAGAGCCATGCTTGTGAAAAAGGCAACCCCTCTGCTCGTTGAGTGTATAGTGCGCGGCTACATAACCGGCTCCGGCTGGAAGGACTACCAGAGAAGCGGCTGCATCTGCGACATCCCCCTGCCGGAAGGACTGCAGGAGTCACAGCGGTTGCCACAACCCCTATTCACCCCAAGCACCAAGGCCGATACCGGACACGACGTCAACATCTCCTTTGCCGAGACCGTCTCCATTGTTGGTGCGGAGATGGCCGAAACGCTCAAGAGGTTGAGCATAGATATCTACAACCGTGCAGCCAGTCACGCCCTGTCTAGGGGGATCATCATCGCCGATACGAAGTTCGAGTTTGGCCTCTACGATAACGGGCTGATCCTCATAGACGAAGTCCTGACGCCGGACTCCTCACGGTTCTGGCCGGCTGCCGGCTATGCCCCCGGACGCGGGCAGGACAGCTTCGACAAACAAATAGTCAGGGACTACCTGTTGACACTGGACTGGGCACAGACCTATCCCGGCCCGGTCCTGCCCGATGACGTCGTGTCAAAGACCGCCGACAGATACAGACAAATCCTCGAAATCCTGACATCCGATACCAAGAGATAGCAAGAGGCTTGCCTGCCTAACGCTACAGGGGTGAGGAGGGACAGAGCTTGGCGTATATCTCCGGTTGAGTAAGAACCAGGTTTTGTCCATGTAATCATTGCCTTGCTGCTTAATTTGACAATGTCATATTCCAAATCTCTGCATATAAAGATGTCTGAACCACGATTTAACGGCCCGGCGACTGTAAGGAACTGTCCGACAATTGAGATTATCAGGATTTATGTTCGAGAATACCTTGTTCTTTTTTCCTGTAAATCCTTTAATCTGTGTAATCCTGGTTCAGAGTTTTTCTTCAGACTGCGTACAATATCGGGGTTGCTTGCAAAGTGCAGGTGCATGTAGCTTGCAAGGCAGTTGGGGGCGAGCCAGATGCCCTGTGTCCCTTGTGATGTTTCCAGGGCGTTTTTGACAACGGGTGGCATCTCAACGATCTCCGAGTAATGGAACTCGTGCCCCCTGACGATGTTGCCCTTGCTGCCGATAATCGTGTCCTCAAGCAGGACGGCCTGCCTGTAGCCGAGGCTTACGCGCCTGTCTCTCATCACTGCCATGGCTGCAAATACGCCGACCAGCGGGTAAAAGACGCCGTCCAGACCGGTGACACCCTCCGAAAGATACATGAACCCTCCGCACTCGGCATACGTCACCCCCCCGGAGGTCACAAAGCCACGTATGCTTTCGACCATGGAGGCATTGGCCGAAAGTCGTCCGGCGTACAGTTCGGGATAGCCGCCGCCCAGGTACAGGGCATCTATGCCATCGGGCAGTCTGTCGTCGTTGAGGGGGCTGAAGGTAACAATGGTCATCCCCTGGTGTTGCAACATTTCGAGGTTGTCTTCATAGTAGAAGCAAAATGCGTTGTCGCGGGCAACTGCAATCCTCAGGGGGGAGAGACTGGTGACGTTGCTTGTTGCAACGCTAACAGATGACCTTGGTGTTGCGTCAACGGTGAGGGTGTTTTTCAGCAGGGCGTTGAGGTCGATATTATCCTGGATGAGGCGGGTGAGCTTGTCTATGACTTGGGGATTGAGGCATCCGTCCTCGGCAGTGAAGAGGCCGAGGTGCCTCTGTGCAAGTCCGGCGTCGGGGGTAAACGGTATGCCGCCCAGCACGGTAACATCGCAGTGTCGTGTGATGGCGTCACTGACAAGACGGATGTGTCTGTCGCTGCCGACCCTGTTGAGGATCACCCCTGCGATGGCCAGTTCGGGTGCAATGCTCCTGACGCCGGCAACGATAGCGGCTGCGCTTTGCGCCATCCCCCGCACGTCAACCACCAGAACAACGGGCAGTGACAGCAGCCTGGCGACAGCAGCCGTGGAGGCGCCTTCGCCGTCAAACAGCCCCATTACGCCCTCCGCAACCGCAACATCGGCGGCAGCGGACTTGTCGGTGAACAGGTCTCTAACGTAGGTGGCATCGCACATGTAGGTGTCCAGGTTGTAGGACGTCCTGCCGGTGACCACCCTGTGCAGGCCCGGGTCTATGAAGTCCGGCCCAACCTTAAAGGGCGCCACTTGCAGTCCCAGTCTGCCCAGGGCCGACATCACTCCCAGCGAGAGCGTTGTCTTGCCCGTTCCACTCTGGATGCCCACTATGGTAAAGGCGTGTCTCATGTCACAGTGGGTTACTTACCGTTATCTCAACCTGATACCGTATTTTTTTATTTCCCATACCAAGGGGTCTTCGTCTACAAAATCTTCAGGTCTAAAGGGGACAGGCTCTATTCTGTGGTCAATATCACAGGCTATTATCATCAATTTCAACCTTTCCTCATGGCGGTCTTCAGAAATGTCAGATGATATGACCGCTATATCGATATCGCTCCACTTACCTGCATTTCCTTTTACAAACGAACCAAAGAGGTAAGCCGAATTTATATTGATGCCTTTTTCGCTTGTTCTGGTGAGAAACAGATTAACCTTATCCATTATAAGAGCATTGATTTGAGCCAATGAAATATATTCTCGCCCTAACAACTTCCTGTAGCGTCTTTTAAAAGCCTTATAAACATAGCAGGGTCTACAATGTTGATTCCTTGAAAGTGTTTCAGGTTTGTGAGGTGTCTGTCTCCTGATACAATATAATCAGCTTGCCCCTCTATTGCACACTCAATATATTTATTGTCAGCAGGATCGTCTTTAATTACATCGACTTTTATATTTCCAGGAGTAATGATAGCAAATTCACTTAAATCCTTAACAAACTCATCAATCTGTTCATCTGTAAATCGATGAATTCTTCTTATCCTGGCATAAGACAATACTCTCCTTACTTCATATATTATTGTTCCTGATAGTAGTAGCCGAACCCGACCCTCTCTTACCATGTTGAGTATCATACTGGGATTAGAATATGGTTTTATTAACGCGCTTACAAAAATATTGGCATCCAAAAGGACTTTAAGCATAAGTGTTAGCTTCTTCTAACTCCTCCTGCCTGACTATTTGTAGTGCCTCCTCTATTGCCTCGTCGATCTCACGAGGGTCTATATCCCTGGCTCTTTCTCTCACTAGATCAACGCTGCGGAAAAACCTTTCCATTGCAAGTTTTTCTCCTGACAGTTCTTGCTGCTCTGCCTGTTTAGGCATATAAACCTCCAACAAACCTAATTTATCAATCTGTTTTATTCTAACAATTTCCTATCGCAACTGTCAAAGCAACGAACATATGCTCGTAATTTTCAATCCGATAACTTTGAAAGCTAATGTGTTATAATATATCCGGTAACAGAAAAAAAAGGAGGTCATCGTACTATGGGTTACAAGACATGGATTTATATCTTGTTGATGATGTTGTTTATAACAACGGCAAGTGCTGAGATGAAACAATCGACCAAGGCCAGGGACCCCTTAAGGGGAGCGCCGTTTTCGGACCCGGCAAAGACATTTGAGATGCCGGTAGAGTGGGTCAAACAACCCATAAAGTATGAACAATGGGCCGACGGGGCAGACCTGGCCGTGGCATTAGACCAGCAACTCTATCCGGCCATCCTGCCGCTGATACGGCAGTACGAAAAACAGAACAACCTCAAGATCGCCGTCGTGGAGGGGACGTGTGGAACAGTGGCCGGAGCGGCAATGCGAAAGAACGCCGATATCACGGGTATGTGTTGTCCACCGGGGCAGAATGACCGTCTGCCAAACCTGAAGTATCACACGCTTGGCATATCGTCGGTTGCCCTGCTGGTCAACAAGGACAATCCCGTTGATAACATCTCCATCGATGATGCTCGCAAGGCATTTATGGGCAAGCTCCACAAGTGGTCGGATACCAGGGGAGCAGGCGGTATCAAAACAGACATGCCAATAAAGCCGGTCGTTCGCCTTCACTGCAAGACACGCCCGGGGCACTGGTGCCTGATCCTGGCCAACGAGGACCTCTTTGGGCACCGCCTGACCGAAGTTGGCACCATCGCCGATATGCTTGCATCGGTGGCATCTCTCAAGGGCGCCGTCGGATACGAAACACTCTGGCACATGGAAAACCTCAAGTACGCAGACAAGGTCAAACACCTGAAGATCGACGGCGTTGACCCCGCAGACAACGATAAGCTCGCCAGGGGCATGTACACAATATACAGGACGTTTAGCATCACAACGTGGGAGCAGCCCGGTCTCTCCAAGCCACTGGCAAACAAGCTCGTACAGTATATCTTGCAAAACCTCAATGTCATCGACAAGAGCTACTACCTGGTGCCCGTTGACCAGTTGAAGAAGTACGGGTGGAAGTTCCAGGAAAACGAACTCGTTGGCGAACCGTAGGCAATGAGCAAACTCTTGCGGCTGATTTCGGGGCTATCCCTTACGGTACGGATGCTTGTGCTGACCGTGATCGTAGGGTTGAGTGCCGGGGGGCTGCTGGGGATGCTCCTTGACAAGAGGATCGACGAGGCCCTCAACACTCAGCTAAGAGAAAGGTTAAGCATCAAGGCCAATGACAACAGGAGTCATTTTGACAATGTCATGATCAGCTATCACCAGTCAGTAAAGCTGTTTGTGCAGCGTGTAGACTTTGCCAAGCATGTGAATAGAGCCAACTTTAGTGTGCAGGACAAGGGGGTCAGCGACCCCTGGCTCAAGGCAGAACCGGTTATCAGCGGTGAACACCCATCCTGGTTGCCAAAGTCATCGGTATTACGCTTCTTTGCGCATATAGAATACGCTATGCTCTTAGACCCTGCCGGAAGGGTCAGAGAGGTATATTCAGCAAGTGACAGACCGATACCGGAGCAATTGTTAAAACCCAATTCGGCACTTATCAGCAGTCTCCGTGACCAGTACTTTATTACGACCTTTAACAACGCCCCCTACATCCTGGCCAGCGGCTCCCTGGAAAACGACGACGGCTCACCCCTGGCAACCATGATAATAGCAAGTCCCATAGACGACAGCTTTCTTGCCGATGCCATAAAGCCAATCAATGAAGCGGAGGCCGTAGTGCTTGTGGACAGCTTCACCAAGAGGGTTCTGTGCAGCAACACACCGGAGATATTGCAGCCAGGCACGCCCCTTGACTCGCTGAAGGAGCGTTATCTGATGGTGGGCAAGTCGTTTCTTGACTACGGAGAGGCGGATACTTCCATGCAATTTATATCCCTGATCGCCAACAGTGAGGTCAACAGATTAAAGTTTATAATCCTGCATGAGGACAGGAGACATCGGTTGTTTATGGCAACAACACTGATACTGTCCTTTATGGCAGTCTTGCTGTATATGATGAAACGCATAAAGGCTGTAAACATTCGCATCGAGGAGTTTTCCAAGAACGTCCTTGGAGTAAACGGCTTTACGTCAAGCGGACACGCAGACCAGCTTGCCATGCTTGAGAGACGTTTTCTGCGATTGTGTGATGAGATGCGTATGACCAAAGATCGGCTGTTTGAAAAGACCGTGGAACTGGGCAGGAGCGAACAACGTGTCCGCACTATTATAGACAACATCCCGATGGGGGTTGTAACCCTCCATGAGGGTGCAAAGATATTATCCATAAATCCGGCCACGGAGCGGCTGTTTGGCTATACGGAGACTGAGGCAATGGCGCTTGACATAGAGACCTTTTTGGGCGATAGCACCAATGTTGGTCAATTTTCTGCCACATTGAGCCAGGGGTCGCTGACCCCCACAGAACCACGGATATTTGAGATGACGGCACGGCACAAGGACGACTTTTTCTTTCCCGTCGAAATTGCCATAAGCTCCATTGCACTGGGTGATGAGCGGATATCAATAGCCATCATACGAGATGTCACACGTCGCAAGCAGACCGAAGAGGCCATAAAGCGTGCACGGGAAAACCTCGAAAGCAGGGTCGAACAACGCACCAGCGAACTATCCCTTGCCAACCAGCAGCTATCCCTCGAAATCTATGAGCGAAAAAAGACCGAAGAACTCCTGCGACGCAACTACGACATACAGCGTGTCATAAGCTCCGTGTTGACAATAGCCCTGGAAGCATTACCCTTGCCAGAACTGTTGTCGCGGATACTAAAAGTGATACTATCAATCCCCTGGCTGTCGATCCAGTCCAAGGGGTGCATATTTCTTGTAGGCGATGACCCGGGGGTGCTTGAGATGGTGGCCTCACACGGGTTTTTCGAGGAACAGATAGTGACGTGTTCGAGGCTGCCATTTGGCAGGTGCGTCTGTGGCAAGGCGGCCAGCTTAAAGCAGGTCGTCTTTGTCAGTGAGATAAACGATCTCCACGACATACGATACGACAACGTTGCACAACACGGCCATTACTGTGTGCCGGTTGTTTCGGGGGAGCGTGTCCTGGGGGTCATCAACCTCTATGTTGTAGCCGGACACATCAGGGAAACCCAGGAGGAGGGGTTCCTCACAACCATTGCAAATACACTTACCGGTATACTTGAACGAAGGTTCACGGAACGCAAACTCAAGTATGCCCAGGATATGTTCTTCAGCTTCATGAAGAATTCCCCCATGGCCGCATTTATAAAGGACGAAACCGGCAAATACATCTATGCAAATGAGCAAATCGCGCGCTTTACAAACATGAAGATAGAGGACATCGTCGGCAAGACCGACAACGACCTCTTCCCGCCCGACACAGCCGCCGAAATACGTGCCCACGACGACATGGTGTTGGCCGTCAACAAGACGATTGACCTGGTAGAGACATTTCGGCAGGAGGATGGCGTACATCAGTGGCTTGTCATCAAATTTCCGTTCAGAGACGAAACGGGAAAACGCATGCTTGCCGGCATGTCTATCGATATGACCGCACGCAAGCGCATCGAGGAAGCCCTCAGGAAGTCGGAAGAGAAGTACCACAACATCATCAACACCACCCCGGAGGGGTTTTTCGAGGTAGACCACAACATGCGTATAACCGAGGTCAACGATTCCCTGTGCCAGATGCTCAACATGACCCATGCCGAGCTTGCAGGCCAACAGTTGTACGACCAAAATACGGCGCCCCTGCTCATAGTCGGGCAAGAGGACGAAGACGTCTTGGTCAACAGCCTTGCCAGCGTCTTTAAGACCGGCAACAATATGGCGGCAAATGTCACGTTTAAGCGGCATGACGGCAGGCAGTTCCACAGTCGCATAAACATCTCCGCCATAAGGGACACGGACGGCGTCATCACGGGAGCCTTTGCCCTGCTTGCGGACATCAGCGAGTTGGTGGAGATGAGGGATGCCCTGTCGCTGCACGCACGGGAACTCAAGCGCAGTAACGAAGAGCTTCAGGAGTTTGCCAGCGTGGCCTCACACGACCTGCAGGAGCCACTGAGAAAGATCATCGCCTTTGGAGAACGCTTAAAGGACAAGCACGCCGCAAAAATCCCCGATGATGGCCTGGACTATCTGTCACGGATGCAGGGGGCGGCACAGCGCATGCAAACCCTCATCGACGGCCTGCTCAACTTCGCACGCGTCACAACCAGGGCAAAGCCCTTCTCACCCACAAACCTCAATGACATCATACAGGATGTGTTGTCGGACCTGGAGGCTCGTTTAATCAAGTCCGGCGGGAGCGTTGAAACAGACATGCTGCCCACCGTTGAGGCCGATAAGTTGCAGATGCACCAACTGTTTATGAACCTCATTGGCAACGGGTTAAAGTTCCACAAGGTAGATGTTCCCCCCGTGGTATCGGTCAAGTGCATGGTTGCTCAGGAGGGTTTTTGTGAAATCACGGTGGCCGACAATGGCATCGGGTTTGACGAAAAGTATCTCGACCGCTTATTTAAGCCCTTTCAGCGCCTCGTAGGCAAGGACAAATACGAGGGCACAGGGATGGGACTGGCTATCTGCGAAAAGATCGTCAAACGCCACGGCGGAGAAATCATCGCACAAAGTGCCCCAAACATGGGGGCAACGTTTCGCATCAGGTTGCCGTACTCACAGTCCCAGTAGGGGCAACTTCAGGCAGAGACACCGTAATAAAAATGTAATAGTTCACCCCCCTGAGAAAAAAAAAGAAGGGGAGCGGCTCCGCCCTCCCCTCAGACCCCTCCCGCAAGGGGACC
>NZ_JABXWD010000098.1 GCF_019173545.1 Candidatus Magnetobacterium casense
TTAATTTTTTATCTTGACAATCCTATCAATTTATTGTACACTACTCTAAGTGTGTTGGTCAAGCAAGGTGTATACCATTGCTAAAATTTATTTTTCGAAAACTCGAGTACCTTTATAATATGCCTTTGTTACTATGCTTTAGCAACGTGACCACGTTTGAACGGAGTGCTACCATTCTGGGGGGTGACCATTTATCTTGACTTTTATTTGCCGTCAGAGTACTATAATTATCATACGAACAAGATTTGGAGGGTCTGGCTATGGATAAGGCAAGATTGAGTGTGGCAATGATTGATGTTATTAAATCGTTTTTCGGGGTCACTCTTGATAACATCTATGAGATCAATGAGTTCAGTGAGAGGGTTTTCCTGGATATGTCCAGAAGGGGCGCTGACATGCATAAAGAGGCAGAGAAGGTCTTGGTGGATTTCCTTGACTATTCAAAAAAGAGTCGCGATGAGTTCAGGAATCTTATGGAGTCTGGATTTGAGCAGATAGAAAGGCCTTTTAGGGAGAACGGTTAATGAAGAAGGGTTATTTTGGTATCTATGGAGGCAGGTATGTACCGGAGACCTTGATACCGGCACTGCAAGAGCTGGAGGAGGCCTATGAGGCTGCAAGGAAGGACGACAATTTTCGGCGTCAGTTGCACGAAATTCGGGCATCTTACATAGGCAGACCGACGCCGCTTTACTATGCCGGCAAGTTGACACAACACCTTGGCGGGGCAAAGATATATCTCAAACGTGAGGACCTTGCGCATACCGGCGCTCACAAGATAAACAATGCCGTTGCTCAGGCGCTGTTGGCAAAGGTGATGGGCAAGGACAGGGTTATCGCTGAGACCGGAGCCGGACAACATGGTGTTGCCACTGCCACGGGGGCTGCCTTGTTTGGCTTGAAGTGTGATATATATATGGGGACGGAGGATATGCAGAGGCAGTCCTTAAACGTTTTCAGGATGAGGTTATTGGGCGCCACGGTCAAGGGTGTGGACATCGGCTCCAAAACCTTGAAAGATGCCATAAACGAGGCCCTAAGGGACTGGACGACAAACGTCCGTACCACGCACTATGTCATGGGGACGGTCTTTGGACCACATCCATATCCCTCGATGGTCAGGGACTTTCAGGCCGTTATTGGGCAGGAGGCGAGGCAGCAGATACTTGACATAGAGGGCAGGTTACCGGATTATCTCATTGCCTGCATTGGTGGTGGCAGTAATGCCATGGGATTGTTTCACGAATTCCTGGCGGGGCAACAGGCGGGGCAACACAACATCAGCTTTATCGGCGTGGAGGCCGGTGGGCTGGGGATAAAGCCGGGGGAACATGCGGCGCGCTTTGCCGGTGGCAGTGTTGGCATACTCCAGGGCTGCAAGAGCTACCTGTTGCAGGATGACGATGGCAACGTCCTCGGTACACACTCCGTATCGGCGGGGCTTGACTATGCCGCCGTGGGGCCGGAGCACGCACACCTGCATGATGCCAAGGCCGTCAGGTATACATACGCCACCGATGAGGAAGCCCTCAATGCCTTTGAGACCCTGTGCAGACTGGAAGGAATAATGCCGGCACTGGAGTCGGCCCATGCCGTCAGTGAGGCGATGAGGCTGGCACCAACCCTCTCAAAAGAAGCCGTGATTATTGTTAATCTCTCCGGCAGGGGCGATAAAGATGTCTTGCACGTCGCAAAACTCAAGGGCGAAGGAGACCTGATGAAATAAGTCCCTCCTGTGATGATAGGATGATAGAAGGTTAAGCATTATGGGGTCAAGGGGACTGGTCCCCTTGCGGGGGGTTCTGAAGGGGGCCAGGAGCGTCCTGGAGCGCCAAGAAGCGGAGCCGCCCCTTTCTTTTCTTGCATTGCACGCAATCAAAACACGCTATAAAAAAATCCTGATGACAGTGGCTTTTTTGGAAGCAGTATCTGGATCATGATGGCTCCTTCTTTATGATCTTGTCCTTGTAGTTGTGATACAGGTATGATGCTGCAACGAGCACAAGGCCAAGTATTATAAACGATATGATCCGGTAAGGGGTGCTGAACCTGGACATGTCAAAGAAGAAAACCTTAAACAACGTAATCAGAAAGAGTCCAAATGCCACATGACGCATTGCCTTGTTGTTATGCACAAAGCCCCTGAGCAACAACACCGCTGCAAAGGCGCTCCACAGCACCGAAATGGCGGCAAACTTCCCCTGGGGCAGGTATGACCCGAAAAATGCGCTCGTTTCCACGTTCAGGACGATAAACAGCACCACCCCACCGATGACGGTAAAGACTACCGGTGTCCTGTCCGTGATTGCCGTATGAGGCATGGCCTTCCTGGAGATACGGTAGAAGGCATAGGAGATACCAACAACGAGGGCCGAGGTTAGATAACGTTCCACGATGAGGTGTGTGTATCTGCTCGTCACGTAGGGGTAATCTATGTACAGGTAAAATACGTTGTGGTAGTCGTAGAGTAAGAACTTGGCATTGGCCAGTGCAAAGAGTGTATAGGCACCGTAGATGAGCGCCTTGTTGTGAAACCTCAGTGCAAGCCAGAAGAGGGTAACGGACTGTGCGCACCAGAATATCGTTATCCAGTGCCTTGAAAACAGTATGGGGATGGTGATGATTAAAAACAGGGCGGCCTTGCCAATGACGACGATGAAGGCCTTTTCGCTTTCCTTACCCTGTTTCAGCAACTGTGTGGCCATCGCCAGAAACACGGCGGCGTAGAGGATCGATATCACGCTGACCCACTCCACGGAGGCGTAGTCCTTAATCATCGCATAGCTGAAACCAAAGGCAATGAAGGAATTGGACGAAATTATATAAAAGGCACGCAGTTGCTTCGAGCTTTGGCCCGTCCTTGCCCTCAGAAACTGATATGCAAACGGCACCACACTATAGATCGCATAGAAGGTGTTGAGAAACAGTATGGTTGGCCAGAACTTGCTTACCGAGTAGTGTTGCACAGTCCATGCGGTAAACAGTATGTAGGTCAGAACAAATCCGAGGTAGTTGAGCAAGTCCCATTTCTTGTACAGCGCAACCGTTAACAGGGCAAGGTTGAGGACGACCATGTAGGTCATAAGTGCGATCTGGTTGTCCTTGCCGGTGGATAGGAGTACCGGTGTCAGGAATCCGCCGATGAGGCCCAGCACCGCCAGCCACTTGGAGTCGTATCGCAGGGCGCTGACCGTGGCAAAGGACGTTATCAGCACCATGATGCCAAAGGCTATGAGCTGATCAAAGAGGTGATAGATGTCAAATGCGGCAAACGTCGAAAAATACAGCACCGCAATCCCCCCTCCAATAACATACAGGCCAAATATCTCCAGCCCCTTGCGTCTGAATAGCTCCCCGCCTACAAGAAAACTGATCGCCCACAGATAACTCAACGCCACCCTCCCTGCCGGTCCCACCCAGCCCCGATCAAAGGAATATTTAAGGAAATACGCAACGCCAAAAACAATGGTCACAATGCCGATGATCAACAGCCACTTCTGGCCAATCTTGAGTTCAAAGTCCAGCTCCGGTCTTTTGAACTCCGGGACAGACCACTTTGGTCGTCCTGGTGTGGGGGGCTTGGGGGGCGGGATGTCTTGCCCTATGTCCTGGTCTGTATCGAGGTTTATGTCCTGCTCGACGTCTTGGCCTTTGGGTGGTGGTTTCGGATATAACTCCGGTGGCGCCTCTGGTTTTTCCGCTGCGTGTGGAGATACCTGTTTTTGGGGAGGCGTATGGGTAGCGAAGTCGTCGCTTAAGAGTCCCTCAAGGCCGCTTATCCTTGCGTTGAGTCTGCCAAGGACACTTTGTACGTTGTTGAGGCGTTCGACTGCGCCGTTAAGCTCCTTTCTGATCTCAAGTACGTGCGCAATCCTCTTTAGCATTGCCTCGGTGTAGACATATCCACAGATATTGCACGTCTTTGACAGGTGCTTGATGTCCGACTTGCATGTGGGGCATTTCATGACTTACCTCACACTTGCAGCAGGTACATGCCGGAGAGTTCATCTAACTGACGTTTAGCGTCAATGCCGACAAGCTCCATGACAATCACCTCAAGCACCAGAAAGGTTTCGGAGAAGTCCCGCAGACACCCGACCATGACATTGTCCTTCTTGCCAAATGCCCCGTGGAAGTGTACGGCAGGAACTCCCTCCCGCAGAAAGATCGTGCCCATGCCGGTTACCTCGTGGCTTTCGTTGAGCTTTCTGTAGAGGGGTTTTGGCGGCATTTCTTCCGTTTCGGGGCCAACAACGATGCTGCCCCCCTTCATTCCCCCAACCACGTGAAATATGGCAGCGTTAAGTCCCTCATCCGTTGCCAGTTGTATGAGTGCCCTTAGAAGGTCCTCGCCATCTGCAAGCCTGCACACAAAAACCCTGCCTGTTGTGCCGATCTGATACTTCATAACCTATGATTCCTCCTCTTTATAATATCTGCCAATAACGAACACTCCAACGAGGCCAACAATAGTAGTCCCACCAATTATTCCACCCACGGCTTCAGCTCCTAATGCAACGCAAGCTATAGCCGATGCTAACCCCGATAATCCTATAATTAAACCAAAAAACTGTCCACGCTTTTGCTTTGCTATATCACCATCTAAAAACTTTTCGTCTATGCGTAATTTCTCACGCTCCATTTCATGCGTATGTCTGGCTTCTTCTTCAGCCATTTTGATTATTCTTTCAGGTAAGTCGGCAGACAGTTCACGATACCCTTTAAGTATGTCAGGCGAAGGTATAGGGCCTGAAAAAGAAATAGCGGAAGTGGCAATGACTTTACCTTTAACCTTATCAGGTGGATTAGAAGGTGCTGGTTGCAAAGAATCATGCTGTTTATTTCTCTGTGTCATTTACATCATCACGGGCTATGCTAATGCCATGTGCAATGTTTTTGCCCACCCTCTCCCAATGTCCCCTAATACGGTCAGCGACTGTTTCTTTTTGGACAGGTTGACAATACCTCCTGCAATCAGCAGAAGAGGGGTATATATCCAGTACGCTGCCAATGCCAATCAGAGTATTACTGGTTTTACGTTTCATTTTCAGCCTCCTGTTTTAATTTACTCGTTTGATTTGTTGTATGAGTGCTCTTAGAAGGTCCTCGCCATCTGCAAGCCTGCACACAAAGACCCTCCCCGTTGTGCCGATCTGATACTTCATAACCTATGATTCCTTCTCACGTTAGTGTTTGAATACGCGCTGGGCGGTGAAGGCCATTGTTACCTGTGGGTTTGCCTCGTTGCAGGCCACAATGGACTCGAAGTCCCTGTCTGATCCACCTGCATGGACTATTGCCCTGACGCCCTGCCGGATACCCACATCCACGCCATCACGAAACGGGAAAAAGGCATCCGATATCATCGTAGAGCCAATCAGACCGGCCTTGTTCCGTACCGTTTCGGCCTCCAGCTCATCAAGCCCATCACGACTGCGCTTACCCGCCTCAACCTCAAGGACGTAATCGTTGTAACCGATCCCGTACCTCTTAAAGCAGAGCGCATCCTTGTACTTGGCATAAGCCTTAAAGACGGCAATTTCGGCCACCCCAACGCGGTCCTGTTCGCCCGTGCCGATGCCCACGGTGACGCCGTCCTTGACGTAGATGACGGAATTGGACGTTACACCCATCTCCACGTTCCAGCCAAAGAGCATGTCCTCGTATTCGACCTCGGTAGGCTCACGCTCTATGACGTACCGGGCGCCCTTGTACGTGGCGCTGGCAAGCGTGAAGTCCTCCTTTGAACGTATCCGGTTGAGCTGTGATTGCTGGATTATCAGCCCTCCATCGTTTAACGACTTGAAGTCAACGAATCTCAAGTCCCTGTACCTGGCAAGGTCATCTATGCGTTTGAGGCGGATTATGCGCAGGTTCTTGCGTGCGGCCAGGATGTCAACCGTCCCCGGCTCAAACTCCGGCGCTGCCACCACCTCCAAATAATTGGTCGCAATCAACCCTGCCGTGTCCGCATCCAGCGGACGATTGAGGGCCAGACAACCCCCAAAGGCCGCTATCCGGTCGGCCATGTTGGCACGCTCATAGGCCTCTGCGATGGTCGCACCATAGGCAACGGCACAGGGGTTGTTGTGTTTCATGATGGCGGCGGCGGGTCTGTCCATCAGGTACTTCAGTATGTTGAGGGCGTTGTCAAGGTCGGTGAAGTTTGTCTTGCCCGGGTGCTTGCCTGCCTGTAGCATCTCTTCTTCGCTGATGGCGCTGACCAGACCGTTGCCAGGGGTGATGTACTGGCAGCCGGCGATGCTCAGATTGCCGCTGACCAGACCGTAGAGTGCGGCCTGCTGGTCGGGATTTTCTCCGTAACGAAGTCCCTTTTCTATTAATTCGCCGGTCTTGTCATCCGGTATCTTCCAGGTGCGCTTTTGGTACTTCAGATGAGTTTCGCCGATGGTTATCGTCAACTCAGGTGGAAAATCATCATCCATGATTGTCCTGTACATCCGTTTAATGTCATCAGTCATACGTGTACCCCCGTTTCGTATTTATTTAGCTGCTCGGTAGGGTAAGAAGGGGGCGGCTCCGCCCCCCCTTAAACCCCCCCGCAAGGGGACCAGTCCCCTTGACCCCATTATATGCTAAGTTGTACACTATTTATCATCCATAATCACTGAATTATTTCGTTTTAACAACATTGCCCCCACTTTCAGCCCCAGATGTCTGGCCACGACGTCGCACTTTGCCTGGAAGAGGAAGAATATGTCCTTGTCGCTGCCACAAAGGGTTTCGTAGTTGCCCTGTCCCTTGCTTATGATAAAACTATGTGTATTAAATCTGGCAAGAAAATCACTGCTGCACAGCGTCGTTATCGTGCCCACGGCATCGGAGCCGTTATCTATGACCTTGCACACGGCATCCAGGCCAACGTCTCCGGCATCCTGCATGGTCACGTCGTTTATCACCGGAAACCCCTTGACCACCGCGGTGACATCCTTACCCATCGTGGTTAGCACCTCGATCAGGAGCTTGTCAAAGACTACCTCCCCTGCATTGTCCAGGAGATAGAGCAACTCGGCCCCCTTGCCGTGATTATTACTTGTGAGGGTCTGCTTAAATGCCTCGTAGTCGTCCACTTCGATCCTATGCTCAAGCGCCCGCTGGATCGTTCCCTCGATATCGACGCTTGTAAAAATTCCAAAGTCTATGATGTTTCCGGCAATGGCCAGCCTCGTGGCCATCCACAGGGGGTCGTGATGCTCAAAGACCTGCGCCCTGAGCCGGGGGTAGAGGTCTAAGGCCATTGCGTTATAGCGTGCCTTAAGCTCCTTGTAGGGGTCCTCACCGGTGAGTTCCCTTATCATCCTATAGATAAACGTTGTTGCATATGCCGGGGGTTGGCTGACATCGGCACCCTCCATCTCCTGCAGGACTGCCCTGATTACGTCGAGCTTATTGGCCTCTGCCATGTTCAAGTTACCGAGGGTCAGGACGGCCTGCCTGGCAAAGCAGGGGAAACACTCTATCTGTGTCTTCATCGTGACTGCTTCACGCCCCTGAGGTACTCCGATATTGCATAGTCGTAGGATGCCGTATGCGCAAAGGCCTTCTCTGCCAGGGCCATGCGCATAGCGAGGCTTACACTGCCGCCGTTTTGATTCATCTGCGCTATGATGTCGCCGTAGGAGTCGGGGTCAACCACCACGATGACGTCCTGAAAGTTCTTAGCCGCTGCCCTGATCATGGCCGGTCCGCCAATGTCTATGTTTTCGATGGCGTCCTGCATGGTAACGCTCGGACGCCTTATCGTTTCCCGGAAGGGGTATAGGTTTACCACAACCATGTCAATGCGGTTAATGCCATATCTCTGTATGGTGTCCATATCAGTGGCGTTGTCGCGTCTGGCCAGTATCCCGCCATAGACCTTCGGATGGAGCGTCTTGACCCTGCCATCCATTATTTCGGGGAATCCGGTATAGTCGGATACCTCAACCACGTCTATCCCGCTCTGACGCAGGGTCTTTGCCGTCCCGCCCGTGGATAGGATGTTGACCCCAAACGCCCTTAGTTCCCTGGCCAGCTCCACTACACCGTTCTTGTCCGATACGCTTATGAGTGCGCTTAACACCTTTGTGTTCTTGTCTCCGCCTGATGTCATACTTTATTGCCTCCTTATAATTTAAAGCCTGTAATTTTCGGTATCGTAATAGTTCACCCCCTAGAAAAAGGAAAGAAAGGGGCGGCTCCGCTTCTTTGTCGCTCCAGGAGGGGTCAGCGACCCCCGGCTCAATGCGCTCCTGGCCCCCTTCAGAACCCCCTGCAAGGTGCGAGCCGCACTGGCATAAAGGGGCCAGCCCCCTTTTATGCCGGGGGTCGCTGACCCCTTGACCCCTTCCTGCACAACCTTGATTTTTAAACATAAGGTAATTTATTAACAATTCATAAGATTCTCTAATGCTATTGTCCTGCCCCGGTCCTACATACACCGTATGGATTTCAGTGCTCCGACAAGTTCCTCCACCTGATGTTCCGGTGTGCCCTGGAGCATCATTCGGTTCTTTTTGATCTCCGGCGCAAATATGTTTCTGACCTGCGTGGGGGAGCCATCAACTCCCACATCCCCGGGTGAGACTCCGATATCGGTGTGGTTGAGCTTCTTTATTTCGAGTTTTTTTGCCCGCATCTTGCCCTTAAGAGAGGGCATCCGTGGCTGATTCAACTCCCTGACAACGGTAATCAACGCCGGCAGTGAGACCTCAACTACATCATAGCCGTCATCCATCAACCGGCTCACCGTAATGTTGTCGTTGTTTAGGGAGACAAGCTTGCTGACGTATGCGACGTGCGGGATGTTTAAGAACTCCGCAATGGCGGGTCCCACCTGGGCAGTATCGCCATCGATGGCCTGTTTGCCACAGATAATCAGGTCGTAACCTATCTTTTTGATCGCCGCACTGAGGGCACAGGCCGTTGCCCACGTGTCCGAACCGGCAAATACCCTGTCGGTTAACAATACGGCCTCATCCGCACCCATTGCCACGGCATCCCTGAGGGCGGTCTCTGCCTGCGGCGGCCCCATCGTCAGTACAGTCACCGAAGCATCTTCCATTTCTTTTATGGCGAGGGCTGCCTCAATGGCGTGCAGGTCGTAGGGGTTGATTATGCTTGGTACGCCGTCGCGGATGAGGGTATTGGTCTGGGGGTTTATCCTGACCTCGGCGGCGTCCGGCACCTGCTTTATACATACAACGATCTTCATTTCTTGTTACCCTGTCTGGTTGATTCCTTTATGAGGTTTTGACATATGACGTTTCTCTGGATTTGGTTAGTACCCTCATATATCTGTAGTATCTTTGCATCACGCATCATTTTTTCAACGGGATACTCCCGCATGTAGCCCGAACCGCCCATTACCTGAATAGCGTCGGTGGTAACCTTCATGGCCATATCGGTGGCAAAGGTCTTTGCCATGGCCGAGTCCTTTGTGATGTCCTTGGCGCCGCTGTCCATGTATCGTGCAACGCTGTAGACGAGCGCCCTGGCTGCCTCTATGGAGATAGCCATATCGGCGAGCATGTGCTGGATGGCCTGAAAGCTGATTATAGGTCTTTCAAACTGCACCCTGTTTCGGGCAAATTTGACGGCTTCCTCAAGTGCCCCTTGCGCTACGCCAACACCCTGGGCGCCAACCCCAACCCTCGACTGGTCAAGCGTCTTCATGGCTACAATAAAGCCCATACCCTCTCGGCTGATGAGGTTTTCCTTTGGCAAGCGACAGTTGTTAAAAACCAGTTCGCAGGTGACAGAGGCACGTATACCCATCTTTTTTTCCTTCTTGCCGTAGGTAAAGCCCTCCATGCCATCCTCAACCACAAAGGCAGAGGCCCCGCGTGCCCCCTTTGATCTGTCCGTCATGGCAATGATCGTGTATATTCCGGCTACTGAGCCGTTGGTGATCCACTGTTTGGTGCCGTTTAATATATAGTCGTCGCCATCTTTTACGGCGGTTGTCTGTATCCCTGCGGCGTCCGATCCGGCATTGGCCTCCGTCAGACCAAAGGCTACGAGTTTTCTGCCTGAGGCGATATCGGGCAGGTATTTTTCTTTCTGCTGCTGCGTGCCAAACAAGAGCAGGGGAAAGGTGCCAAGGGCATTGGCCGCATAGCTGGTGGAGACCCCCAGACATGCACGGCTGAGTTCCTCTACCGCTATACACAACTCCGTGGCCCCCTTGCCCAACCCCCCAAACTCCTCAGGGATAATCAGTCCACACAGGTCAGACTGCGCAAGAACCTTGATTATCTCATGGGGAAACTCCTCCTTCTCATCCAGCTCCGCCCTGACCGGTACAACCTTGCTTTCTGCTATCTGACGGACAAGGTCCTTGACCATCTGCTGTTCTTCGTTAAAAAAATAATCCATATAAAAAAACCTCCCTTTTATATAGGCGGTAGCACCACAATCAACCGTGGTTGTCAGGATTTAAGCCACTTTTATCCCTTCATAATATGGCATTGTTACTATGCTTGAGCAACATGACCACGCTTGAATGGAGTGC
>NZ_JABXWD010000099.1 GCF_019173545.1 Candidatus Magnetobacterium casense
ACTATCTGGTGTGTGATCAGCAAAAGCTCATACCGTTTTCTATCTTAAAATAAATCTTACCTTGCCATTTCAATCTAAAAAACAAGAAAATATAGGCAAAATGCCAATAGAAATGCGCATATCTCCCGTCCTGTCTTTGAGGCAGTTTAAAAAGAGAGAGGTCAAGTGTTTAGCACGTTATCAGCATGAATTCCAAGAGGTTTTAGAAGATAACTTAAGAACGTCTCCCAATATTGTAGGGAAACATGAAGAATCTTTACGAAAAATAATTTTTTATATCTATCCAAAAACCTTGAATATAGCCTGTTGGCGTTTTCACTGAGAATTGCTGTGCTTTGTACCTCTCAGCAAATACCTTTGTTACTGCTTGTCTTTCGTTCATCTTTAACGACATATAAACCTCCTATAATGTTGTTATATGAGGTTTATTATAATTTCGTATAGATTTTTATGTGAGGCAACGGGTATTGTTTCGTATAGATTTTAGATGAGGCAATTCGATGACTTGACATTGAATGCAGCAATGGTTTAAACTGTCAAATGAGGCCTAAGAGCATATTTTTGCGGAGGTTGATTAATGAAGGCAAAGGGATTGTATCCATATCTGGATTGGTTAGCTGAGTATAGGAGTCAGATAACAACGATTGTTTTTTTTATCTGGTTGTCGGTTGTCGTTTATTGGTTTTACTGCTTTCAGTTCACTGTTGCAGACCCAATAAAGGCAACAGGGGTTTTTGTCGAGAATTTCCAGGATAGTGATGACGGCAGTATAAATGCCCGTGCAGCCCTTGTGTTTGTCTTCTGGGCGGCGACGTCGGGGATATTTGTTGTTGGCTTTGTCATATACGCCGTTAAGTTTATCTACAACATATTAATGGGGGTGATATATGGTGCGGTGCCCACAAAGGTACATAAACTCGTTACGCCCATTGTGTTTCTGATTGCGATGTGGCCGTGCTTCAGGTATCAGGAGCAGATTAAAACGGCATATGTGGTTTTATACAGAGAGGGTAGTGATATCGTCAGATTGGCAGGCGGGTTCGATCTAAAAATAGATATGAATCGTTATAAGTCTGAGACAAAAGATGAGAGTGAACCCTCCAATGGTGAGCATAAAGGCTTGTTCTCCAATGAAGCGATGCGCCAATGAAGGCCGCTAATGGTTAAAGTTATCGCCATTTTGCTGTGTTCATTTGCGCTGTCCTATTACATATTCAGCGCCTCTCTGGACGCCCTGTGGTATATAATAGACGACCACGAGATAATGAACTTCCTGGGACCGGATAAACACATCTCGCTATTGGACACACCGCTGCTGATAGAAAAAACGGAGATCGTAAACCTGGAAATCCATCCACGTTACCGACCCGCTCACTGGTTGATTGTGATCCTTCAGAGCTGGCTGTGGGGGGATAGCCCATTTGCCTGGTACCTGTTTAAGATGATGGCGTTTACCCTGTTTGTGAGCGTATTCTGGTGGATATCCGCTTATTACATAGGTGTTGTCTATGGCGGTATCTTTACGTTTTACGTGTTATCGCAGACATATTGGGTTGACATCTGGACGAAACTGGGGGCACCGGAGGTAAACGCCGCATGGGGATTGGCCTTGTATGCAGTCGGATTCTTTGCCGTCCTGAAAAACGGCGCCAATAACGATAATGACGTCAAACTTCCCGGCATCTCCTACTGGATGCTTATGACGGCGGGGGCGTTGATTGCCATGGGCAGCAAGGAAAACTTCTTAATCATCCTGTTGCCTCAGACCTGTCTGCTACTGTATCTGCTTGTCAGGGGCAAACTGGATTCCAATGCCAGGTTTTTTGGCAGCCTCATCATAGGTTTTGGACTCTTGATGGCTGCCGTGATAGCTTATCTTATCAAGAGACACGGGGGCAGTGATTTTTACTCCAAGAGTGCCGGACTCTCCGAGCGTATGGGGACGTTGCTGACCTACATGGATTCGCTCCTTGCACGATTGCATCAGTGGGGTGTGGGCAATACCGTCTTGATCGTTGCGGCATCTGTTATTGCGGTACTTGTCTTTATCGCAGGTGGCATCATCTTCAGGCAAAAAGGCACGGCTGTAGCGGGCGGATATTTCTCCACCATTTCAAAGACAACAGCATTACTAATATTGTTGGCGCTTATTGTGGCATCACAGATCATCTTCTATAACGGCTATTGGCCGGCTGACAACAGATTTGATTTTCCAGGCAAGTTGGCCTTTCCTGTTGCCTGTCTTGCCATCATCCTAACCATTATGAAGGTCATTGCCTCCCTTGACTTTAAACCAAAGACCATTGATACCATGAAGTTCATTCTGGCCGTTGTGTTTTTGGTGATTGTAATCTACAGGGGGTTTGTCCCGCTGAGAGAGGCAACGACTAAACACGTTGCAGCAACCAGGGAGTTCACCGACAAGATACAACGCCTCAGTACCACGCTCAATGAGCACCCACAAACGCCCCTGGTCTTTGACTCTCACAACGTGTGGGACTATGAATCCATCTTTTCCGTTGAGAGGTTTCTGAGCGTCAATAAGGTCAAAAATCCACTGTTTTTGCGCATCCATAAGTCATCCGGGGTCGCCCCCAACACCAATGCCCTGCTGCCCGAGTTTGAACTCAAGTTGGCCAGACAACTGCACGACATCTCCGTCAGAGGCAGCTTGCCAATGAGAGAGACAGGACAGTTTACCAGATTTATCAGAAATCAGTTCTTGCCACTGAGCGTCTTAAACGACTCACAACCCTGCTTCAGCATTGGATTCTCCGGTGATTCATCAGGCACCTGCAAGTACCTTATGCGCATCTTTTAGGCAAGCAGACCAATACGATACCTTAGCAGTTGAAAGAGGGACTGTACTGCCCCTGCCACGATCTTTTTGGTGGCGGTGGTGCCTTTCTTTCTCTCTGTGCAGTCAACCGGAACCTCCAGTATCCTGAGCTTTTTCAGGCAAGCCGTTGCCGAAATGGCCACGTTAGGCGCAAATATGTCCTCGGGGAGTCTGTAAAAGCAGTCTGCAAAGGCGGTGCTCCTAATCAGTCGGTAGGGGGAGTTGACGTCAACGATCCCGGAGCCAAAGAGTACGCGTGCAAGCCCCCTTGAGGCAAGGGTGATGGCGTTGCGTGTGGGGTGGACATTGCGACCTGTTCTCTTGCCAAGCAGGATATCATAGTCCTGTCTCTGCTGCCACAGCGTGTGGAAGTGGGCGGGGCTGATTTCGCCATCCGAGTCCGTCTGGAACAACCACTGCGCAGTGCAGTTATCGCGATACCCCTTGAGGATGGTTGCCCCGTGCCCTGTGTTGGCCTTGTGGTGGGCAATTATCCGGCCATCTGATTGTGACATCCGGTCTATGACTTCTCCGGTGCCATCCCGTGAACCGTCGTCATAGACGTGCAACTGGAACACGATGCCAAGTGCATCCAAGGCACTAAGCCAGCCCTCAAGCACCCCGCCGATAAGCCCAGCCTCGTTATATACCGGCATAATAACCGATAACTCTACCGCAGAATTTGTCTGTTTTCTATCCATCGTAGATAGTCTCCCTTGCAAAAAACAAAAAAGTCTTGCTGTAAAAAATCCTATGATGATATATATAGCACGTTTCAAAAAGAAAGAAAGGGGCGGCTCCGCCCCCCTTCAGAACCCCCCGCAAGGGGACCAGTCCCCTTGACCCCATAAGGCTTAACCTTCTATCATCACAGAAATATTTACAGCAACAATAATAGCACAGGCATAGGATATTGTCAATTGTAAGAATTATGGTGGTGCAGGGCAATCGCTGCGGTAGTGGGCGCCGACGCTGTTGTCCCTGTGCAGAGCGGCATTGGCTATCAGACAGGCGACCTCTAGCATGTTTTTGACCTCGTTGTCATAGCGCGTTGCATATGTGTCTTCAAGGATGTGTTCCCACTTCCCGAGGTTATCGAGTGCCGCTGACAGCGACTGTGCAGAACGTATGATGCCGACCTTATCCCACATGACCTTTCTGATGGCCTGTCTGATCTCATCGGCGTTTTCTATCTTGGTTCTGCAAAGCGGCAATGTCAACGCTGATGTTGTGACATCTGCCCTGGGGTCGATGTTATCCAGAGCAGCCGTGGCCACCCTTGCTCCAAAGACGAGTCCCTCCAGGAGGCTGTTGCTGGCAAGACGGTTGGCCCCGTGGACGCCGGTGCAGGCTACCTCGCCAGCCGCAAAAAGCCCCGCTACCGAGGTACACCCCCACGTGTCCGTCCTGACCCCGCCCATGAGGTAGTGTGCTGCCGGAGAAACCGGTATCAGCTCGGTTGTGATGTCAATGTCGTACTTGAGACACGTCCTGTATATCCTGGGAAAACGCCATTTAACGTATTCGGGTTCTAAATGCGTGATATCCAGATAGACGTGTCTGGCGTTAGTGCGCTGTATTTCAGCGACAATGGCCCGTGAGACGATGTCGCGTGCGGCCAGCTCTCCTTGGGGGTGGTAGTTGCGGGCGAATTGCTCTTTATGGATGTTCCTTAGTATGGCACCCTCCCCGCGCAACGCCTCACTGAGCAGAAACTGTGGCGCCAACGGAGCAAAGAGACTCGTCGGATGAAACTGGACAAACTCCATATCGGCTATGTCGGCCCCTGCCCTGTGTGCAACGGCGATTCCGTCGCCCGTGGTAACAGCCGGATTTGTTGTGCGCAGGTATACCTGACCTGCCCCACCCGTGGCCAACACCGTTGCCCGTGCCAGGACCGCCTCCACCTGACCATCCCTCAACACGTATGCCCCATAGCACCTGCCATCCAGGACAACCAGGTCCAGGACAAAGACAAAGGAATACTTGCTGATTTCCGGCATATTGCGTGCCTTGGTGATCAACACGCGCTCTATCTCCCTGCCGGTGGAATCGCCATGGGCATGGAGTATCCGGCGGCGTGAATGTGCCGCCTCCATCGTGAAAGCCAACTTGGAGCCGCTCCTGTCAAACTCCGCACCCCAGGAGATCAGTTCAATGATGCGCTCCGGCCCCTCGTTGACAAGCACCCGCACGGCTTCTTCATTGCACAAGCCGTCGCCGGCCTTTATCGTATCGTCAAAATGGATGCCTATTGTGTCTTCGTCACTGAGGGCGACGGCTATTCCCCCCTGCGCATACTCCGTAGAGGACTCCCTGACCTCGTCCTTTGTGATAACGTAGACGCTACCGCCGGTGGCAAGCCCTATCGCCGCACGAAGCCCCCCCACTCCGCTGCCAATGACAAGGTAATCTACCTCTACAACTCGCATATCTAACCTAAGACGTCATATGTTGCCTTCTCTGCGGGCATCTACGGCAGGAGTTCACTAAAGCTGTCGATTGACAGATAAGGTTGACCGCCACGGGGACTGTTTATGGGGGTATGGCCCCTGGAGTTAGGCATGTTTTTGACCAGGACGTATCGTATGCCGTAGCTGATAGCGCTGTCTATGACCTCCGGCGTGTCGTCTATAAACAGGGTGCGGTCTTTGTCAAAGCCGAGCGTTTTCTGTGCATTTATCCAAAAACGTGCGTCCTCCTTGGGATACCCCATGTCAAATGACGCTATGACACGGTCAAAGTACCGACCAAGTTCGGTCTTTTTCATCTTGATTGCGATAGTCTTGTAGTGGGCATTGGTTGCCAGGATGACCTTTTTACCGGCATCTCTGAGGGACATCAGGAAGTCCTCCACGTGCGGATGGGCCTCTATCAGGTGTCGTATTTGCTCCTTCAGCGCGGGGATGTCAAGGTGTAGTTGTTCAGACCAGAAGTCTATATCCGTCCAATCCAGCGTCCCCTCCACTGACTTGTACTTGCTAAAGAGCAGGTCCTTGGCACGACCAAAGGTCATGGCGTGTTTTTCGGCATATCGCTCGGGCACCAGATGTCCCCAAAAGTAGTCGTCAAAGTACTTGTCCATAAGCGTGCCATCCATGTCAAGCAGCACGTGTTCAACCTTACCCCACAGCGCCGTCTTTAACTCAACGACATCCATCGCTTTTTACCCCCCCACTTGTAACTCTTGGTGTCCTGAAAACTGATCGCTTTTTAGCTGCATACATTGCTATAATACTCCTTGCTTTCTGATAATAGCATGTCTCAGGGCTGTTTGACAAGAGTAGGGGCCAGAGGGCGGGGCAATGAAATTTTTTATGTCCCCGTTGAGTTTACAGGATAAAATATTGTATACTTTTTTTCTGAGAGCTTACAGACTCATAAATATATAGAACGATTAGGGGGAATTGAAATGAAGCTAACAAGATTCAGGGACTGGTCGCTGTTTTGGAAGGGCATAAGTATATCAATAGCAACGTTACTGTTCGTATTGATTGCTATTGTGTTCTATTTCATACCGCTTATGAAAAAAAACATGGTTGATGAAAAACTCAGCTCACTCAGGAGTCTGACAGACGTCGCCTACGCCCTCATGACCGAGTACAACGAGCGTGTCAATAAGGGCGAATTTACCCGGGAGGAAGCGCAAAACAGAGCCAAGGCACATATCCGCAACATCAGGTATATGGAGAAAGAATATTTTTGGATAAACGACATGCACCCAAAGATGATCATGCACCCCATCAAGCCCGAACTCGACGGCAAGGATCTCACCGAAAACAAGGACCCAAACGGCAAACATCTGTTCGTTGAGTTTGTCAATGTTTGCAAAAAGGATGGCGCCGGCTATGTCAACTATATGTGGTCCAAACCTGGAGCTAAAAAGCCGGTGCCAAAACTGTCTTACGTGAAGCTGTTTAAGCCCTGGGACTGGATCGTTGGGACAGGGGTGTACATTGACAACATAGACAGCCAGATGAATGCACTGAAGATACGGATACTTATTGGCACGCTGGTATGTTTTGGATTTGTAATCGGGCTTTCCCTTTTCATTGCGCGTATTAACACGCTACCCATTGTCAGGGGCATGGAGACCATGAGGCAAGTTTCAGGCGGTGACCTTACCATTGACATAGAGGTTGACAGCACGGATGAGATAGGTCACCTGCTGCTTGCCATCAGGGAGATGGTCCATAAGCTCAGGGATATGATAGCCACGATCAAGACCTCAGCCGACGGCATTGCAACCTCCAGCGAGGGGTTAAGCGCCAACTCCAGGCAGATATCCGCTGGGATTGCCGAGCAGGCAGGCAGAGCGGCTCAGATCGCCACGGCATCAACAGAGATGTCGCAGACGGCATCGGATATTGCCCAGAACACATCGTTTATATCAGAGTCGGTAGTAACCACGGCAAAGGTTGCCTCCGAGGGGGCAGCCATCGTGCATCAATCCGTTGACATGGTCAAGGCAATTGCCGGCACCGTGCAGGAGTCTTCCAAGTTTGTGACCTCCCTGGGTGAGCGCTCAATGAAGATAGGTGACATCATAAGCGTCATAAATGATATCGCAGACCAGACAAACCTGCTTGCCCTCAACGCCGCCATAGAGGCCGCAAGGGCAGGGGAACAGGGCAGGGGCTTTGCCGTGGTGGCCGATGAGGTGAGAAAGCTCGCCGAACGCACATCCAAGGCCACATCCGAAATAAGCGAAATGATCGGAAGCATACAGAAAGAGGTCAAGGCCACGGTCAACTCCATGGACGAAGTCACGGAAAAAGTCAATACGGGGGTAGCTCACGTCACAAAGGCAGGAGACTCACTACGTGATATCGTTCAGAACGTCGATAACCTCCAGGGACTTGTCCAGAACATAGCCACTGCCACTGAGGAGATGTCATCGGTGTCAGACACCATCCAGAAGGACATTGAGGCCGTGGCAAATATCTCCAATGAGGCCTCGGCAGGGTCAGAGCAGATTGCACAGTCTGCCGCAGACCTGGCACAGTTATCCGTAGACCTGCAGCAGATCATAGAACAATTTAAGGTCTGAGTGGAGATAACGCAGTGGACAGGTCAAACCTCATACCGTCAAAAGATGCGATTGTCAATGTCATAGAGCCGGGCAACAGGGAGCTTCCTGTCGTATCCGTAGCGGTTGTAAAGATGCTGAGGATGGCCAACCAGGATGACGTCCCCATTGCAGACCTGGTCAAATTGGTAGAGACAGAGCCTACTATTGCATCGAGAATTCTCAAGCTGGTCAACTCACCTGCATACAGGATAAGGCACAGCATCACCGATGTCAGGGAGGCTGTTGAGGTGCTTGGTGTGTCAACTATCTGGTCGCTGGCATTAGAGATATCCCTGCATGAGCAGTTCTTTACGGGCAGTATACGGCCTCGTTTTGACCGTATATTTTTCTGGCAACACTGTCTGTCGGTGGCGTGTCTGAGCAGGGCTATAGCGCAGGAGGTCGGATATCGAAACCACAACGAGGCCTATATCTCCGGCTTACTTCACGACCTGGGCAAGATAATAATAGAGACGTCCGGACATATCACCTATTCTGACTTCATGGACAATCTCCCCACGATAAACGGCCTGCTTATCGAGGAGGAGGTCAAGTTTGTCGGCATGGGGCATGACGAAGTCGGGGCGTTCTTTTCGCAGCTCTGGGGTTTTCCGGAGTTTGTTACGCTGGTGATAAGATACCACCATCAGCGCTTTGAGCACCTCAACCTCGACCAGGACAACTCGCTTCTGCTCTCCATTGTATCGCTGGCAAACCTCATCGCCTGGACCCAGGGCATAGGCTCCGTAAATATCGTAAGACACCCAATCCTCCAACCTGAAACCCTCAAGGCCATAGACATAGGTAAGCTCAACCTGCACCACCTCGTTGACAGACTTGATATAGAATTGAGGCATCTTGCCCAGTTCTACAACTTCAGTTTCCCAACTATTGACAAATTTCGTGAAAACCTCCTGCGAGCAAACATCGCCCTCAGCAAGAAACACACGCAGTACTTCTATCTCATGCCCTCAACGGAGGACGTTTCACAAGCACCCGATATCTCGAAGAGCCTGACCGCCCCACACAGCAGCCTCGATTGTGTAACGATAATCGATGTCACCCTCAAGGCAATCCAGGCAGACTTCCACTACGACCGCATTTATCTGATGAATATCGACGAGGTTACGCGCAGCCTCAGGGTCAAGGCACTCCACGAGACAGACCCGGGGGGGAGTCTGGAGGTCGGTTTTTGCATTGTGCTTACGCCATACATGGAGGGGTTCATCGAATGTCTGAGGAAAAAGAGGCCGCTTATTATCCACGGATCAACCATTCAGGAGTGTCGCCTGCTCAATAGGATGGGTATCAAGGAGATGGGTATCGTCCCGCTGACAAACAACAACCAGATACTGGGCATCATTGGTGTTGACAACATAGTGTCGAGGGCGTCCATACACCAGCACGACCTCGCGTATGTCGGCATGGTTGCAAATGAGCTTGGCATGGCCCTTGAGCACGCAAGCATATTTGAAAAGTACAAAATCAGGGCAACCATAGACGCCCTCACCCGTGTACACAACCGCGGCTCGCTGGATGAGCTACTTGCCACCAGTTTCAGCCAAGCCAGGCAGCACAACACAACTCTTGCTGTTGGCATGATAGACATTGACCACTTCAAACGCTTCAACGATTCTTTTGGCCATCAGGTCGGCGACAGTGTGCTAAAGCTCATAGCCTCAACAGTAGTCAAGCTCTCAAGACCGGGGGATTACGTAGGACGTTATGGTGGTGAGGAGTTCGTTGTCATCTTAAACAGCACCGGCTTTGACAATGCAATGTTCTATGCCGAGCGGTTACGCAAGGAGGTCGAAAAACTTGGCAGGACATTATTGAAACGTTTCCGGGGGCATCTGCTGACGATCAGCGTTGGCGTTGCAGTCTGTGATCCCTCGATAAAGGATATCAACGAACTGGTAAGCAAGGCCGACAAAGCCCTATACGCAGCTAAGACTCAGGGAAGAAACCGCGTCATCGGCCTTTGAAAAACGCCTCTTGAGGTAATATAGCACGTTTCGATTGGATTAAATACAGAATATGCGGCATTTTTACGGGGTCAAGGGGACTGGTCCCCTTGCGGGGGGTTCTGAAGGGGGGGCGGAGCCGCCCCTTTCTTTCTTATATTGCACACAATCGAAACGCGCTATAAAGCAGATTAGCCTTGACCCCTTGCGGGTAGGGGCCATATGTACCCTTGTACACTCTGTTTGCCTACCGAGGCAGAGTTAACCGGCAAGCAAGATGCAACCAGGCCAAACTTACTGACATTTTATGTCATATATGACAGAATATGTCGCACTGAGTCGGCCATGCACCGGCGTAAACGGGCATATTTGCAAGAGTTGTCTCTGGCATGATTACTGCAACGCTATTAGGCGTAATGAGTTTTAAATGGCATGTAAGCATAAAGACAGGTTTTTAACCGTCTGAAAAAAACGTACCAACGTAACAGGAGGATTGACATGTTTAAGGTAGTGTCAGAGATGAGCAAGAGGGACGAAAGAGGTTTTAC